>JAUPTR010000069.1 GCA_030917985.1 Pseudomonadota bacterium
CTGAACAAGCTGGAAACCCAGCTGAAAAACCTGCGTATTGTTGACCTGGTCAACCAGCAGGACGCGATGCGCGAAGACGTGAACAAACTGCGCGGCCAGATCGAGGTGCAAAACCACCAGCTGGAAACCACGCAGAAACGTCAAAAGGATTTCTACGTCGATCTCGACGCCCGCCTGCGCCAACTGGAGCCGGGTGGCGCTGAGGCTGCGAAAGCAGCAGACCCCAAAGCCGCCGATGCCAAACCGCAGGACAAGGCAAGCGACAAGCCCGTGGACGGCAAGGCCGATGGCAAGCCTGCCGACAAGGGTGGCGACAAGCCTGATCCGAAACTGGCCGGCAATGAAACCGGCAGCTACGACGCGGCACTGGCCTTGTACAAGGCAGGCAAATACGAAGACTCGATCCGCAGTTTTTCCGGTTTTCTGAAAAACTTCCCCGAAAGCAAACTGGCGGCCAATTCGCTGTACTGGATCGCCATGTCGCAGTCGGCAATGCGCGATTACAAAACCGCGATCAACACCCAGCAAAAGTTGCTCAACCTGTTTGGTGACAGCAGCAAGGCGCCCGATGCCATGCTCAACATCGGCATGAACCAGATCGAAATGGGCGACAACAAGGCGGCGAAGAAAACCTTTGCCGAGCTGATCGCCAAATATCCGATTGCACCGGCAGCCGACAAGGCACGCCGCCTGCAGCATAATCTCAAATAAACTGCGGTTGTCCGTTTTGTCTGCCAGCGCACTCCGCATCACCGAAATTTTCTACTCCCTGCAAGGCGAAACCAGTCGTGCCGGCTGGCCCACCGTGTTTGTGCGCCTTACCGGCTGCCCCTTGCGCTGCGGCTATTGCGATAGCGAATACGCTTTTCATGGCGGCGTGAGCATGGAAATCGAGGACATCCTGCAAGCAGTGAAGGAGTACAACTGCCCGGTGGTGTGTGTCACCGGCGGCGAACCGCTGGCACAGAAGCCTTGCCAGACACTGCTGACAGCACTGTGTGACGCCGGTTATTCGGTATCGCTGGAAACCAGCGGCGCCTTGCCGATTGACGATGTCGACCCGCGCGTAGCGCGCATTGTCGACGTGAAAACCCCCGGCTCGGGCGAAGTCGACAAGAACCACTGGCCGAACCTGTCGCTGCTGAATGCCCATGATGAACTGAAGTTTGTCATCTGCCACGAGGCGGATTATCTGTGGGCACGCACCCTGGTCATGGAAAACCAGCTGTATCAGCGTTGCCCGGTGCTGTTTTCGCCGGTAGTCGGCGGTTATTCCGCAACCGAGCTGGCCGATCGGGTGCTCGCCGACCGTTTGCCGGTGCGCTTTCAGATGCAGTTGCACAAAGTGCTGTGGGGCAATGTTGCAGGAAAATAAGATGCAAAAAAAAGCCGTGATTCTGCTCTCCGGCGGGCTGGATTCCGCTACGGTGCTGGCGATTGCCCGCAACCAGGGCTTTGACTGTTATTGCCTGAGTTTTGATTACGGCCAGCGCCACAGTGCAGAACTGGCCGCCGCCGACCGCGTGGCCAAAGCCCTGGGGGCCAGCGAACACCGCATCGCCCGCATCGACATCGGCGCGTTTGGCGGCTCGGCACTCACCGATACCCATATCGATGTGCCGGTGGATGGCGTTGAAGGCGGCATCCCGGTGACCTACGTGCCGGCGCGCAATACCATCATGTTGTCGTATGCGCTCGGCTGGGCCGAAGTGCTGGGGGCGCAGGATATTTTTGTCGGCGTGAATGCGGTGGATTATTCCGGCTACCCGGACTGCCGCCCGGCATTTATCAGCGCCTTCGAGAACATGGCCAACCTTGCCACCAAAGTAGCGGTAGAAGGCAAACCGTTTTTTATCCGCGCACCGCTGATCGACCTCACCAAGGCCCAGATCATCGCCACCGGCAGCAGGCTGGGCGTGGATTACGGCCTGACCGTATCGTGTTATCAGGCCGATCATCAAGGTCGTGCCTGTGGCGTGTGTGACTCCTGCCGCTTGCGCAAGGCGGGATTTGCCGCTGCCGGTGTCACCGACCCCACGCCCTACATCGGCTAACGCAGCACCACATGTCCAGCCCTGCACCCGGCAAAAGCCTGTATGCCCAACTCGGCGTGTCAGCAGATGCCGATCAGCCAACGCTGGACGCGGCCTATCAGCACCTGCAGCAGCTGTATCAATCCCTGCCCGACAGCCAGCACCAGCAAGCTGCACTGCAATATGCGTATCAACTGCTATCCGATCCGCTGCGGCGCAAGGTTTACGATGCCAGCCTGCTCAGCGGCCATGCAGCCGCGCTGGCGCAGCAGGCAACGGCGACACATGCCTCGACAAACATCAGCATTCAGCCGGCCCTGAATCAGCCGCAATCGCGGCTGCGCGATCACCGCTGGCTGCGCTGGGTGTTGCTGGCACTGCTACTGGGCCTGCCTGGCTCGTGTTATTACATGGTCAGCAGCACCCAACAGAAGGCACGGCAGCTGCAGCTTGAGGTCAGCCAGGTACAGCGCGAGGAAATGTTGCTGGGGGCGTATCTGTTTCACGCCGAAGATGCAGAATTGCGTGAACTGCAGCAGCAGCTGGAACAACTGCAGCAGCGCGAATCCGGCCTGTTGCAGCAGGCACGCCACTCATCAGGCAAACTGCTGCAGAATCAGCAACAGGCGTTGGCGCTGCTACGCGAAAAACGCCAGCTGCTGGCCCGTGCACGGCAACGCCTGATCATTCTCGGCGCACCACTGCCGCCAGCGGGCTGAAGCAGCTCAGTCCTGCATGCTCATGCCGTTTGCCAACATGTCGATACGGCGTGCCAGGCGGGCGATCTGCACCCAATCGTGCGTGACGATATCCTGTGCATGCGCCAGATTGTTGCGCAGTGACTCGATATCCTGCGCTACCCGTTGCGCCTTGCCCTTGGAATCAAAACCGAACTGCTGCAGCAATTGCGCATCGGCCGCCATGATGTGCAACTTGTCAGATAACTGCAGGCAATCGAGCAAGGGCACATGCTGCCCCATTGCCTGACGCGTCTGCCGCAACTGCTCAGCCTTCTCTAGCCGCGTGCTGCTGAGGCGTGCACGCCAGACATCCAGCGGCAAGCGGCGGATCATTTCCGTCAGGCTCATTTCATAGCTGGTGATAATGCCGAACAGCCACATGCGCACTGGCGGCAACTGCATCTGCGCCCGGCCGATCACCCCCACCACCTGATCCAGCAGCCGCACAAAACAATAATCATGGCGTGTCAGCGCCTGCACCACTTCAGTCAGCGATGCCCGGCGATCCAGCAACTGGCTGTGCGAAAAGCGCCGCAGGTGGTCAAGACACAGTCCACCGCTCAGATCCTCTTGCAGCGCATACCCCTCCACATGACCACTGGCACGCAAACCAATCACACCGTAATCACATTGGCGGGCAACACTCGCGACCAAATCGGCGGGCTGAATGCCGTCAAACGAGGGCAAAGGCTCGGCAATGTCTTCCGCCACCAAAGCCTGGGTAAATATTTCAAAAAAGCGCTGCTGGCGTGGATTGGGCAAGGGCAATTTCACCGAGGCATCGACACGCTCCGGCTCTGCCGACATCGCGCCGACTGCCAGGCCCAGCTTGGCCGACTGTTTTTCCAGCGTCTTGCGTGCCCGCGCCAGCATGCGTGCATCGCCTTCCTGCAGCACCTCCAGCAAGGCCGCCATTTCTTGCAGGTAGACCCGCGCAAAACGCGAATCGTGCTTGCAGATATCCCGCGCATTGTCGATCAGATCTGCCAGCTTGACGGTTTTTGCGCGCGGCGAGGCCTGCGCCAGATGTGCGCGGTCAATCGCCTTGCGGGCGGCACGGTTGCCATCATGGGCACGACTGACATCGGTCAGCTGATCCACCAGCGCGGCGACCTCGGCACCGAATTCGCGCTCGATATCTTCCAGCGTGGCTGGCGTATCTTCCACCGTATCGTGCAGCCAGGCAGCAGCAATCATTTCCTCGTCGTCACAGATTTCTGCCACCAGCGCCGCCACCGACTTCAGATGCACCTCGTACGGCTGGTTGCTGTATTTGCGCCGCTGATCAATGCGCCCGTGTGCCTGGGTGGCAAAGTGGCGAGCCCGCTGAACCAGATCCTTGTCTCCAGCGCCGCTCATCTCGCCCCCCGTTTTGTCTGCTGCAGGTAGAACGCTTCCAGCTCCTGTCGCGCCCATGGAGTCTTGCGCAAAAAACTCAGGCTGGACTTGATACTCGGGTCAAACTTGAAGCAACGGACATTGACCACCCTGGCCAGACGTTCCCAGCCGTATTGCTCAACCAGTTCGGTGAGCATTTTTTCCAGGGTAATACCATGCAGCGGGTTCTTGGGTTGATCCATGGGAGTGGGCACAAAGGAAAAGAGTAATTTTACGCGATTACTTGTCGAATTCCGCCACCCGTTTGTAGGTGGGCGTAATTCAACAATTCGCTTGCGAAAACACGCCGTAAGATTTCTGCCACAAAATGGCAGTTCCGCAAAAATCAGATTATTCAGACACAGGAGAGCAGGATATGGATCGGCGGCAATTTATCAAATGGAGCAGTTTTTTCACGACCACTGCGCTGACATCGGGCCTGACCGGCTGTTTCAGCGACAACAACATCGACCCGGAACTGCCCCCGGCAGCAAGCGGAGACGGCTGGAAATTTCCGCAGAGTATTGCCTCGGCCGATCCGAAGCCTGACAGTATTGTGCTCTGGACTCGCGTCGTACCCCTCTCGCTGAGCGACACGGCCACGCTACCGGCAAACGCCCAGACAACAATCCGCCTGCTGCTGACCAGTGCCGACAATAACAGCGCGCTCGGCAGCAATGCCGCACTCACCGGCAATCTGCTGCTGGATCAGGCGATTCCCGCCTATGCAGCATTTGATGGCAGCATCCGCCACAAGCTGACCGGGCTGAATGCCGGCACCACCTACTTCTACCAGTTTGTTGCCGGCAATGTGCGCAGCAATGTCGGTCGCTTCAAAACCGCACCGGCAAGCAATGCCGAGGTGGCACAGCTGAAATTTGCCTTCCTTGCCTGCCAGGACTGGAGCATCAACCACTGGGGTGGCTACGATCATCTGGCCAAAAACGAGGAGCTGGATTTTTTCCTGCATCTGGGCGACTACATCTACGAAACCGTCGGCGAAGCTTTCCAGACCGGTCTGGTCGAATCGCGCCATACCCCGCTCAATCTGCCAAACGGCACCTTCAAACACGGCAGCAGCGGCGCCAAATATGCCACAACCGTTGACGACTATCGCTACCTCTACAAGCAATACCGCAGCGATAAACGCCTGCAGGCCGTACATGAACGTTTTGCCATGATTGCAGTGTGGGACGACCACGAGTTTTCCGATGACTGCTGGCAGGATGCCGCTACCTACGACAATGGCAGCTTCAACAGCAGCAACGGCCTGGGCGACAACACCCGCCAGAGCTCGCGCCGCCTCAATGCCAACCGTGCATGGTATGAATTCATGCCAGCCGACATCGCTTACGACGAATCCGCCAAGGGCATCAACACCATCAAGATTTATCGCGATTTCCGCTTTGGCAAGCTCGCACATCTGGTGATGACCGACCAGCGCCTGTATCGCAGCGATCACCTGATTCCCGAAGCGGCTCCGAACCCGGCAACGGGCCAGGCGCTGGGCAGCATCGGCTCACGCTATATGGTGCCAACGGCAACCCTGGCGACCGTGGAAGCCAGGAAGATTGCGGCGGCAGGGCTGCTCGGACAGGACGACGCGCTGGGTCTGACCAGCATTCTCGGTACTACGCAACGTGACTGGTGGAAAGCGACCATGTCCGGCGCCACCGCCACCTGGAAGCTGTGGGGCAACGAGGTCTCGCTGCTGCGCATGGGCCTGAGCGGCACGGATGCCATCGCCACCTTGCTGGCATTGGGCTCGATATCCAGCCTTGCCGGCAGCATCGCCAATAGTGCGGCAACAGCCACCGGGGGCAATATCCCGGTTGCTGCTGCAATTGTTGCCGCAATGACTGCAGGCGCAGGACAAGCCAGTGCCGTTGCAGCAGCGACTGCGATTGCCACCGCCGATGCAACTGCAGCCGACACACTGGCAGCGGCAACCGCCGCCGGGCTTGGCAGCGCGCAGGCAGGGCTGGCGGTAAACAGCTACGCGGCAGCCAAGGCCGCAGCGGCAGGAGGTGCAAGCGCGCAGGCAGCGGCTGGTGCACAAGTGATCGCCTTTGGCTACATCAAGGCAGACATCCAGGCCAACAAGCAGAACTCCGGCTTTGTGATTGCCTCGGGCAAACAAGCGGCACTCACCCCCTATTTCTCGCATTTCCTGCTCAATGCCGACCAGTGGGATGGTTATAACGCCGAACGCAAACAACTGATGCAGCACCTGAAAAACAATAACATCAAGAATGTGGTGGCACTGACCGGCGACATTCACGCCTTTTTTGCCGGCACAGTGAACGACGATTTTGATGCCAGCGGTGGCGGCACCCCGGTGATGGTGGATCTGGTTACCGCAGGCCAGAGCTCGGATTCGTTCTTCTCTTACCTGCGTGATGCGGTCGGCAGCCTGTCGAGCGATCTGGCAACGCTGGTGTATTACCCGCTGACCATTCCCACCGGCACGGCAATCGGCAACCTGAGCATCAGCTTCAACCTGCTGGACTACACCATGGGCCGTAGCAGCCCCACCCTGGAAGCGCTGGCAGAGCAGGTCCGGGTGCAGGTGCGTGGCGCACTGGCGCAAAAAGGTGTGCCGGAAGCCCAGCTGGATGCTTTCACCAGCCAGGTTTTGGCGGGCCTCAAGGCCAACAGTGCGTTCAACACCACCCTGCTGGGGCTGGCGCAGCAACTGGCGAGCCTCAATTCCAACCCATGGCTCAAATACGTCAACACCGACGCCCAGGGCTATGCAGTGGTTACGCTCACACCAAGCGGGCTGTCATGCAGCTTCAAGCAGGTAAACCGGCTGGTGGGTGACACAGCACCGGTCAGTTCGGTGATTGCGCGCACCGTCACCGCCAGCGTAGCCAGGGATGCCGCAAACGTCAGCATCAGCTGACCCTGCTGCAGGCAGAAAAAAAGGGCCGCGCAAGCGGCCCGTAAAGGGAGGGAGACAGCCACTACAAAATCGTTAACGATGTCCGCTCAGCGCCGCAATCCGTTCTTCCAGACTCGGATGGGTTGCAAACAGGCTCAACAGACCTTTACCACCGGCAATGCCCGATGCAGCCATGTTCTGCGGCAGGGCACCCGGCTCCATGCCACCCAGACGCTGCAGCGCGGCAATCATCGGCTGCGGACTACGCAGCAGTTGTGCAGCACCGGCATCGGCACGAAACTCGCGCTGACGCGAGAAATACATCACGATCATGCTGGCGAGAATGCCGAAGACAATATCGCAGACAATCACCGTTATGGTGTATGCGATGCTTGGCCCGGTATTTTGCTCGTCGTCCTTGCGCAGGTACTGGTCAACGCCTTAAGCCACGATGCGGGCAAAGAATGTGACAAAGGTATTCACCACACCCTGAATCAGC
>JAUPTR010000070.1 GCA_030917985.1 Pseudomonadota bacterium
GCCGTTGCCGTTGCCGTTGCCGTTGCCGTTGCCGTTGCCGTTGCCGTCAGGCAGTGTATCGGCCGCTGCAAGCAGGCTGTCCATCGAACTCAGTACCACCTCATCCAGCATCGCCCCCACATTGTCGCCGCCCAGATCCTCGAAGAAGATACTGCCGCTGAAATCGGCTGTGGCTGTAAAAATCAGGGAATATTTCTGGAATTGTGCATCCCAGCCCAGATTGCTGATGGTTTGCGTAAACACGTCGCTCTGCGCACCACTCACACCGAATAACAGATTGTCAGCCGCCGCATTGCGCTGGTTGCCGGAAATCCAGGCGCTCAGTTCGTAAGTCTGGCCGGCAAGAAAACTGATGCTGCCCGCACCGTGCTGAAAACGGCCTGCATTACCGGTGCTGCCATCCAGATCGATACAGGCGTTTGAGCCACCCGAACATTGAATTCCCCACGGGTTTTGCTTGTGTACATAATCAACACTGCCACCCACCGTCTGCCAACCGGGCAGATCGGTGACATTGGTACGCGAGCTGGGCGCAAATGAATCGAAATTATCGCTGAACATGACAGCAGCACCTGCTGGCATGGTGGTAGATAACGCGGCAGCAAGCAGAATGCCGGGCAGATACCTCATGATGACAAAACTCCGGAATATCAGAATATCCGGTACAAAGCACATAACGTGCCACAAATCGTATATTACTAATTTATATTGGCTTTATATTCAAGTAAACATATGTAATATCGGCAACTGTAAAATATACCGACATCGACATATACCGTAGTCATTAATCACTCCAACCCAATACAAATCCGTTTGTTTTGATTGCACTACAAGTCAAAAAACAAACGGCATCACGCGCCCATCATCAGTCATTTGCAATCCCGGATACAAAGATCATGTCGCATACGCAGATCAGCATTGATATTGCCATCAATAGCTCGCGAGGTATCGGGTATATATATGGACTGGCAATTCCAACAAATCCGGGCCATGAAAAAACACGCAGCCGGATTAACCGAATGACAAGCCACAAAGCGGCTTTATGCCGGGAGAAAGCGCGCAGGGCGGATCGCTTGCGGCAGCGCTGGGTCAGCCTTCCAGCTTGAACTGATAGGGAATGTTTGCCCAGCCCGATACCGGCTTGCCACCCTTCTGGGCGGGGTTGAAGCGCAACTGGCGGGCTGCCTCGCGCGCGGAATCATCGAGCGATTCATCGCCACTGGAGCGTGCAATTTCAACGCGGCCAGGCTCTCCGCCAGGCAACACCTCCACACGCAGCAACACCGTACCCTCGATGCCGCGACGACGTGCCGACAAAGGGTAGGCAGGCTTGAACAGGCTGCGATATGCCGGATCAACCCGGGCAGGCGCACTCTCTTCACCGGCCTCGGCGTTGCCAATACGACTGCCGGCGGGGGTGCTGTCCGGCACAGCGGCAGGTACGGCAGCCTTGACGTCTGCCACGGCGCTGCTCACCGCAACCGCCTCGGGCGCAGCGTTTGTCACTGCCAGCAGCGGCACCACCGGCCGGGGAACGGATACGGGCCGGGCAACCGGCGCCACACGCTCCGTCAGCGGCTTGCTGGCGGCGCGGGGTTGCGGCACGGCCGCCGAGGTTTGCCTGGCCGGCTGGGGCTGGCCGGCAGCAACGGTTACCTGCAGCACGGCAGGCAACACCGGCTCGGCTTGCCAGGATGCCGCCAGCGGCGGCAAACAGGCGAGTGCCAGCAAATGCAGCAATAACGATGCCGCCAGCCCGGTGCGAACCGGGGCAGGCGGGCCGGGCTGCGGCTCGCTCAGTGCCAGGGATTCAGGCACCGTCAGCCGGATATCAAGCGCAGCCCCCATGCTCATCCTTTCACTTCGCGCAGCCAGTTTTGCAACTGCTTTGCCTCAAGCTTGCCGCTCACCGCCTGATACTGACCATCGGCGCGATAGAAATAGGTACGCGGCAATTCGCCATACCAGCGGCGGTCGATTTCAAAACGCAGCTTTTCCGGCATATCGGCAAACACCCAGGCCGGCTGACTGCTCAGACGGTATTGCTGCAAACGTGCGCGGATAGCCGCCTGCTGCTCCGGGCCATCTACCGCAACCAGCACCAGCGATGGTGCAGGCTTGCGCTGGCTGAGTTTGCCCCACTGCTGCAGATCGTGCTGGCAATGGGTGCAATCCAGCGACCAGAACATCAGCACAAATGGCTTGCCTCGCTGAGATTCGACAATCTGCTGCAGGCTGCCGGAAACAAACGGCGACAGAGGCTGCGCCTGCGCCCAGCCCGCCAGCAACATGATTGCCGCCATGCCCAGCCGTTTCATTATTTGGCCTCCACCGCCAGTTCCAGCACCTTGCTGCCCTGATCAGGCAGATGCCAGAACAGGAAAATACGCTGCTGGAACTGTAACAGCTGTGGATAATCGGCCGCGTTGCTGCTGGTCAATAAAGTATTTGCCGGGCTCCAGCTTTTGCCTGCATCGCGCGAGAGCATGACCCGGATCAGGCTTTGTTTGCCGTCAAACTCTTTCCAGGCCAGCGCAACCTTTGGCCCGGCGCCAATCACAGCAGGATGACTGGCCTGCTGTTCCGGGTTGCCAAAGCCGATTACGTTTTCCGGCTTGTCGGCACCGGCCGGCATGCGCCCGTAAAACAACAGGTGCGGGCCGCTGTTCTGGTTGAACCAGCTCAGATGGCGCGTGCCATCGACGCCGATGTTCAGGCTCGGGCCATGGTGCGGGCATGCTTCGACTTTCCAGCCGTCAAAACTGGCCTGGCGCAGCGGGCTTTTGCCGTCCAGCCGCAACACGGCGTGGTCGCGCACACTGCCTTCGAACACATGGCGCCAGAGCGCGACCGGCGTGCCATCCGGATCATGTGCCAGCGCCACACGGCAACACTCGCAGGAATGATCGGCCAGTTTCAGATTGCTGCCAAAACGCCCTGCCGCCGTGTCAAAACGTGCGCTATAGAGCGCCGAGCCACGGTAGTCACGCTTTTTGGCCTTGGCCGCCACCTTGTCGCGCGCATCCAGCCACACTGCGCTCAGGCCCTGGCTGCTCCAGTCGAGCGCCAGAAAGCGGTGGCTGATGGGTGCCTTGTCGTCGTTGATGGTTTGAGGAGCCGACCAGCTTTTGCCGCCGTCTTTTGACCAGGCAAAACGCGCATTGCCGGAAAACGGTTGCGGCAGGCTCTGCGTCCAGCCGAGACCGATTTCTCCCTTGGGGCCAAACACCAGTTGCGGCCGGTTTTCACCATCGGCGGCAATCACATCGCTGCCGGTGTCCAGCTGCGCCTGCGGCTCAAATGTCTTCCCCTTATCAGCGTAGCTGGACAGCTCGATATGCCCCGGCTTGTTTTCGGCACGCCACAGCCGGCAATCCGGCGCAAAAGCCGCAC
>JAUPTR010000071.1 GCA_030917985.1 Pseudomonadota bacterium
AACTTCCCCGGCCCGGTTGGTGACAAGCCGGCACTGTTTTCGCACGATGATGTGATCACCCTGTTCCATGAGTTCGGCCACGGCCTGCACCACATGCTGACGCGCGTCGAAGACCGACAGGCATCCGGCATCAATGCGGTGGAGTGGGATGCTGTGGAGTTACCCAGCCAGTTCATGGAAAACTACTGCTGGGAATGGGATGTACTGTTTCACATGACCCGCCATATCGATACATGCCAGCCACTGCCACGCGAGCTGTTCGACAAGATGATTGCTGCCAAGAACTTCCAGGCCGGCATGATGTTTGTGCGGCAGCTGGAATTTGCCTTGTTCGACATGGAAATTCACGGCGACTTTATTCCGGGCCCAGGCAGATCGGTGCAACAGGTACTGGACCAGGTACGCAGCGAAGTTGCAGTATCGATTCCTCCTGCTTTCAATCGTTTTGCCAACAGTTTCAGCCACATTTTTGCCGGTGGTTACGCTGCTGGTTATTACAGCTATAAATGGGCCGAGGTGTTGTCGGCGGATGCCTATGCTGCATTCGAAGAGGCTGGCGTGCTCAGCCCGGCCATGGGCAAACGTTTCTGGGATGAAATACTGGCGGTAGGCGGCAGTCGCCCGGCTCTTGAGTCGTTCCGTGCATTCCGTGGTCGTGAGCCGGAAATTGATGCGCTGCTGCGCCACAACGGCATGACGGCTGAAGTTGCCTGAGCGCTATAATCAAAGCCGGCTCACAAACCTTACAGGATTGATTCATGCGTAACCCGACACTGACCATGCTGTTGCTGACCTTGCTGGCTGCCCCGGTAGAGGCCGAACGCGTCTATACCTGGACTGATCCGGCATCCGGCAAGACGGTGTTTTCCGATCAGCCGCCACCGCCATCGGCAAAAGGGCAGCAAAAGGATCTGAAAAACAATTCGATCGAAACCAGTGGACCGGGTTATGCACTGAGGCAGGCGACAAAAAGTGCGCCGGTTACCCTCTATGCCAACGAGTGTGGCGAGGCGTGTGATACTGCGCGCAAATTGCTGCAGAAGCGCAAGATTCCATTTACCCTGAAAAACCCGGAAACTCAGGAAAAATACGCGGAAGAGCTGAAAAAACTGGCCGGTAGCCAGATAGTTCCGGTATTGCTGGTTGGCAGCAAAACTGTCAAAGGTTTCGAAGCCGGTCAGTGGAACAGTGCGCTGGATCAGGCCGGTTATCCGCAGGCCGATGGCAGCATCGCTGCCGGTGCTGGAAAGGATTCCGTGCGCTGATGCAAATCGCAACCTGGAATGTCAATTCGCTGAAGGTGCGGCTGCCACAGGTGCTGGACTGGTTGCAGCAAAGGCCGGTGGATGTGTTATGTCTGCAGGAGCTCAAGCAGGAAGACAAGGCCTTCCCGATCGAAGCCTTCACGGCAATCGGCTACCACTGCCTGTTTCTCGGGCAGAAAACCTATAACGGTGTTGCCATTCTGTCGAAACAGCCTGCAACTGATGTGCAATACAACTTGCCCAATTTCGAAGATGAGCAAAAACGGCTGCTTGCCGCCACCATCAATGGGGTGCGAATTGTCTGTGGTTATTTTCCCAACGGCCAAAGCCTGGACTCCGAAAAGTATCCATACAAGCTCAACTGGCTGAAAGCACTGGGTGATTGGCTGGAACAGCAACTGCAAAGCCATCCGCAGCTGGCGTTGCTGGGCGATTACAACATTGCTCCGGAAGATCGCGATGTGCATGACCCCGCCGCATGGGCAGGCCAGGTGCTGGTCAGCGAGCCCGAGCGTGCTGCGTTCCAACGGTTTCAGGCCATGGGCCTGCAGGACAGCTTCCGGCTGTTTGAACAGGAAGAGCAAAGCTTCAGCTGGTGGGATTACCGCGCTGCCGGCTTTCGTCGTAATCTCGGGCTGCGTATCGACCATATCCTTTTGACCAAAGCACTGGCAGAGAAATGCACCGCTTGCGAAATCGACCAGGCGCCACGCAAGCTTGAACGCCCCTCTGATCACGCGCCCGTGATTGCAACACTGAATCTGACAAGCTGACCGTACTCCAATCGATCCATTTTATTTGTTGCCCCGACCATGCCAACGATGAATTCCAGAGTGAAACCCCTGTTTCTGTCAATCCTGATGCTCAGCCTGCTTGGCTGTTCTCCGGCAACCGACAACAAGCCGGCAGGCAAAGCGGCAGAACCGGCAAGCAGCGCACCGACAACGGGCGGTGCACCCAGAGTCGGGGTAACGCTACCAGACTTTACGACGCTGGTAGAGCAACGCGGCTCGGCGGTGGTCAATATCAGCACCACGCAGATGGTTACCCAGCGCAATGCTCATGGCGGCATGCCTGGCGTGCCGGATGACGATCCGCTGAACGAATTCTTCAAGCGATTCATGCCGCCCCAGCACCCTCGTCCGTATCAGACCCAATCGCTGGGCTCGGGATTCATCATCTCTCCGGATGGCATCATTCTCACCAATGCCCACGTGGTGGCGGATGCTGACGAGGTGACGGTACGCCTCAGCGACAAGCGTGAGCTGAAAGCCAAAGTGCTCGGCTCGGACAAGCGCACCGACGTGGCGGTGATTCGTATCAACGCGGAAAACCTCCCGACCGTGCCACTGGGTGAGCCATCGCAGCTCAAGGTGGGTGAATGGGTGGTAGCAATCGGCTCTCCGTTTGGCTTCGATAGTTCGGTAACGGCAGGTATTGTCAGTGCCAAGGGGCGCTCGCTGCCGGATGAAAATTACGTACCATTTCTGCAGACCGATGTGCCGATCAACCCCGGCAACTCCGGAGGCCCGTTGTTCAATATGCGTGGCGAAGTGGTCGGCATCAACTCGCAGATCTACTCACGCTCCGGTGGTTACATGGGCATTTCCTTTGCCATTCCGATTGATGTGGCAATGAATGTGGCCAAGCAACTGCAGCAAAGCGGCAAGGTCAGCCGCGGGCGTATTGGCGTGCAGATTCAGCCCTTGACGCAGGAGCTGGCACAATCGTTTGGCCTCAAATCCACAGAGGGCGCCCTGGTCTCGCAGGTGGAGGGCAATGGACCGGCAGCCAAAGCCGGATTGCAGGCAGGCGATGTGATCCTGAAATTCAACAATCAGACAGTGAAAAGCTCGAACGAGCTGCCACTGATTGTGGCCAATGTGCAGCCGGGCAGCAAGGTGCCACTCGCCTTGTGGCGCAAGGGCAAGGAAGTGAACCTGAGCATTACGGTGGGTGAAATGCCGAGCGAGCGGGTTGCCAGCGAACAGCCAGCCGAGCCACAGGTGGCAAAAATCCAGCGTCTGGGGCTCAATGTTTCCGATCTGGATGCGCAGGAAAAAGCCGAGCTGGGCTTGCGGGGCGGCGTGCTGGTAGAAGGGGCAGAAGGGGAGGCCGCCAAGGCCGGCATTGAAGAGGGAGATATCATTCTTGCCATCAATGCTGTCGAAACCCCGAGCGTTGCCGCTTTCAACAAGATACTGGCAAAAACCTCTCCGGGAACGGTGGCGCTGCTGATCTGGCGCGAGAACAACACCCTGTATATTCCGATCCGCATCCGCTGACACATAAAGACGCCGCAAGGCGTCTTTATCATCCCGCCAGCGCTTTGGCGGCGGCCCTCAGCGTATTGTTGTGCAATGCCAGCAAGGGTGACAGCTTGCCCAGTTCATCGCGCTGGTGCCCGGCGCCCAGCGTCAGCACCATGGGGATGCACCATTCGCGGGCCGTGCCCAGCACCTGCAAGTCACGTTGATACAGTTGCTGCGTATCGAGGCAGCCACCCGCTACGTCATCACAATGGCCATCAACACTGGCCTGACACAACACCACATCACAATCCGCCAGTTCCAGCACCGCATCCGGCAATGCAGCAATATCGGCGTCGCTGCGGCAGGGCAGCGTTGCTGCATCCAGATGTTTGAGCCAGCTGCTGTCAGGCAGGCGGGCGATGATATCAGCACTGCCGCGCGCAGCATCCTGCGACAGGTCAATGATGCCGACCCGCTCGGCCTTGCGGCTGCGTTTCAGTGCCAATGCAGTAATCAGCAGGGAATTGATGGTCGAGTCGGCTTCGCCGTAGCGATAGCCCGCCTGATGGCAGGGGCCGATTGGCGCCAATGCCAGCGAGCGGCTAGTGAGCGCCTGATGCGCGGCATCCAGCACGGCACCGGCAAGATAAGGCAGGGAACGTCCAACACTCGGGTGATGATTGCCGAAGCCGTTGGCGATTTGTCCTCGCAGCACCCCGTCAACATAGTCGGCGGCATGTGCCAGATACATCAGCTGCGGATTGACCGGCTGCGGCGCCTGCAGCCGCAGCGGAATCTGCAGCGAAAACCAAGAAGCGAGCACCTCGCGCGGCTTGTGTGCGCTGGGTGACTCGCTTTCGGCATCTGCCAGCAGTTTTTCAGAATAAAAAACCGGAATGGCCATTATTCATTGTGAAATCAGGGATTAAGGCGAATAACCATCAAAAATCGAGTCAAATGCCGATTGGCGGGCACCCGTCTTGGCATAGCTGGCACCCGCCAGCAGCGCATTTTTCAGCTCGTCGTTGGCCGGCTTCTTGCCCAGCCAGATTTTCAGCATTGCCGGGCCGATGCTCGGACCGCTGAGATTGCCAGCCGGGGCATCGTTATAAAATAGCGCGACCGACCCGTCTTTGGCAAAGTCCAGCGCCAGTCGATCACCGGAACGGGTTTCATAAATATCCGACAACGCCGATTCCATCTGCTGCAGCGCTGGCTGCAAAACACTCAATTCTGCATCGCTGGCATTCAGCCTGATACCTTCACGCAAGGTTGCCACCACCATGGTTGCACGCACATTACGCTTGAACTGCAACAACATGCGCTTGGAGGAAGCGGTGTTGATGGCCGAATCGGCATCCTGGCTCTTGCTCGGCAGATACAGTGCTGCCAGATAAATCTTGCTGCCCATGGCGCTGCGGGCGCCGGCGCCATTCAACTGCAATTCCTGACCATGTACCTGTTGCTGCTCCGGTAGTGTGGTGCCGTCCAGCACCATGGCGCTGGCGAATGTTGATGCGGTAAACAACGAAACTGCTGCCAAGAAACCTTTGATCATCCTATGTCTTTCTTTGATGGTGAACGACGCCGACTGATTGCAGCCGGATGAATCAGCGATGCGTTATTGGTCTTGGAAGCAGGCATTTTCTGCTGTGCCGTAAATGCAACAGTTCGGCGTGGCAAATGTCATCTCTGCAATGACTGGCCGCTCAGACCTGAGCCCGTGTAGCCGGGCCTGTGTTTGTTATTGCTTATATTATGGTGTGCGAATTCTATTGATTTATCTCTTTGCGTCAACAACTTAATTCGTGCTTTTGCTCCACTGCCTGAGATGTCGGCGTGGATTGGGTGGCGTTGGCGGCGGCAAGTCCAGCACGTCACAGGTGCAGCAAACAGGGGTGTTTGGCCGGCTTTGCAAGGCCTGATGCTCAACAGGGTTATGCGTGCGGATTTCTTGTTTTAGATCAATCGCTCTAACACCTGGGCGGCTCATACTCAATGTCATAACCATTATCAACTATCAACACCGAGGAGAAAAATATGGCCATGCCTTTGTTCATCGATTCGATAGAAGCAGCGGTTGATCATGTGCTGGACACGATCAAAGGGGATGTGGTGCTGGGCATTCCTTTGGGCGTTGGCAAGCCCAATCCGTTTGTGAATGCGCTGTACCATCGCATCAAGGCCAATCCGGCCCGCAAGCTGCGCATCATTACCGCCCTGTCGCTGGAAAAACCGGTTGGCCATAGTGATCTCGAACGGCATTTTCTTGAGCCGCTGGCTGAGCGGATTTTTGCCGACTACCCCGATTTGCAATACGTGAAAGACTCGCGTGCCGGCACCCTGCCACCGAATATCGAAGTCTGCGAGTTTTTCATGAAAACCGGCGATTACCTTGGCAACGAGGCAGCACAGCTGAGTTACATCTCGACCAACTATACTTTCGTGGCCCGCGACATGATGCTGCAAGGCATCAATGTGATGGCGCAGGCAGTAGCAGCCAAGGATGGCCCGGATGGCATGCGCCTGAGCCTGTCGAGTAATCCGGACGTATCGTTTGAAGTGCTGGACCGGATGCGTAGCGCTGGCACCCAGTTGATTACGGTGGGTGTGGTCAATGAGCAAATGCCGTTCATGCCGAATGGTGCTGAAGTCGATCCGGGGTTTTTTGATGTCATCCTGACCGACCCCAAGGCCACACACGCAGTGTTTGCGCCCCCCAACAACAAAGTGACTGCTGCCGATTACGCCATTGGCCTGCATGCATCCAGCCTGGTGGCCGATGGCGGCACCCTGCAGATCGGTATTGGCTCGCTGGGCGATGCGATTGGCCAGGCGCTGATCGTGCGCGACCGGCATTCGGCAGAGTATCGGGCAATTCTCGAATCGATTTGCCCCGATGGCCTTGACGGACGCGAAATGGGACGTTTTGACCAGGGCCTGTACGGCTGTTCGGAAATGTTCGTGAATGCCTTCCTCAAGCTGATCGAGGCCGGCATCATCCGCCGTGAGGTATTCGATGACGTGCTGTTGCAGCAAATGCTCAACGACGGCCGCATCAAGGATGAAACCGTCACCCCGGATACGCTGCGCGCCTTGCTGGATGCGGGTCGGGTACGTTCGCCTCTGGCTGCCGAAGACTTGGCCTTCCTCAAGCATTACGGCATCTTGCGTTCCGGTGTGGAGCTGAATGGCGAGCATCTGGAGTTTGAAGACAAACGTTGTGGCACCAACCTGCTTGACGATGCCGTATTCGATGCTGTCTGCGCGTCCATGCTCGGCTCGCGCCTGAAGCATGGCAAGTTCATGACGGGCGGTTTTTTCCTCGGCCCGCGCGACTTTTACGAACGCCTGCGCACCATGCCGCCGCAAGAGCTGGCGAAAATCGACATGACCCGCATCGACTTCATCAACCAGTTGTATGGCAACGACGTGCTGAAACGTGCCCAGCGGCGCAAGGCACGTTTCATCAATACCACCATGATCGTCACCCTGCTCGGCGCTGCGGCCTCAGACACACTGGAATCCGGCCAGGTAGTGAGTGGTGTGGGGGGGCAATACAACTTTGTTGCCATGTCGCACGCACTGCCGGATGCCCGGCTGTTGATGATGCTGCGCGCCACCCACGACAACAAGGACGGCCTGAAGAGCAGCATTGTCTGGAGTTATGGCAGCGTCACCATTCCTCGCCATTTGCGCGATGTAATCATCACCGAATATGGTGTGGCTGATCTGCGTGGTCAGCCGGATGGTGAAGTGGTGAAGCGTCTGATCCAGATTGCCGATTCACGCTTTCAGCCGGAGCTGGTAAAGCAGGCCAAGGCACATGGCAAGCTGGAGGCGGGTTATGAGGTGCCGGAGCGTTATCGCAATAACCTGCCGGAAGCGCTGGCCGACAAGCTGCGTCCGTGGGCAGAAGCCGGGCTGCTACCGGATTTTCCGTTCGGCACCGATCTGACCGAAGATGAAATTCACATGGTCAAGGCGATGAAGAAAATCAAACATGCCAGCCATCATCCGGCAGAACTGCTGACCATGGCGGTAAAGAGTCTTTGGCAAAACAAGGAGGCGCCTGCAGCGTATCTGGAGCGCCTCGGGCTGGCCGATGCCCACAGCTTCAAGGATTTGCTGATCCGCCGCCTGTTTGCCGGCAATCTCTAATCCGGGTTGGCACCCGGCCAATAACAAAGCGCCCGTTTCCGGGCGCTTTGTTCATGCCTGCCAACAAGGATCAATCAAGCCGCAGGCTGCACCAAAGCAGTCATCGGGCTTTTGCGGCGGAAATAAAACACCTGCGGAATCTCGGTATCGGCATCCAGCGGCAGCAGAGCCGCCTGCATCTGCTCCAGACCCTGCTGTGTCTCGGTCAAATGGCTTTTTCCCTGCTTGAAGCCGTTCAACCAGTCGTGTACCAACATTCCCGTCTCCTCTGTGTGTGCGTGTGTTGTATGTATATGTAGTGGCTATGCAGTCTGTGCCGCACTCGCCTCGGTCGCAAACAGGTCTGCCTGCCGGCTGCCGCCAAACCGCCCTTTTACGGCACCGCCGCGGGGCTTTTTCTGATCAATGTCGAGGTTTTCCAGAATTGGGCGGAACTCCACTTGCTTATCCGCCATGGCGCCCAGCAATGCAGCAATGACGGCCAGATGCGCCGGAACCACACCAGCCTTGGCGTAATTGGTGATCGAGTTGCGGTTCATTTTCAGCAACTCGGCAAATTCGCGATTATTCAGACCAGCCTTGCCAAGTTGGCGCTGGAACTCATCGTAATGCATGACTCAATACAGATCCCCATCGATCCATACAATCGTACATTAATTTATTAATTAATAAAATAGAATCATAGCTCTATTACACAAAATTCTGAAACCCGTCTTTGCCTCTGCGCGTCACCAGCGCCCAGCACCGGCCTCCCTAGACAATCCGGCAGCAGCATCTAGGCTTAAGCAGGTTGCCCGACAACCACGTTTTCAAGCCATTAACCACACTACACAGCCAAGGAATAACAATGCAAAACAGCAGCACCGGGGCCTTGCCATCTCTGCCACAACACAACACGCCAGAGTAGCAGGAGCAACGCCAGTTTCAGCTCTCGCTGGCACGCACCGCCTACAACTACATGCGCACCTATCTGGAGCCGCTGCCCTTATCGGCCGATCTGCCGGACGGCGAGAAATTCAGCATCGCCTACGAGGCCAAGGTCGTTGCCACTTTTGCGCAACTGGCAAAGAATTTTCAGCAGGTAGTGGTTGGCCTGCTCAAACGCGAATTGGAAAACGATCTTCCAGATCAACAGTCTGCACAAATCAAGGCGGCTTACGAGAAGCTGGAAAAAGACTGGAGTATCTTCCACCCGGAGCGTGATCTGGAGGATTTGAAAGCACTGCTGAAAGTGCTTAGCCAGCTGCCCAAGGCAATCGAGAACATGATCAACATCCCTAAAGATGTCGAGAAAATGGCAACCGGCCTGGAAAAAGTGTTTGGCGATTTCCTGCAGAATGGCCCGACCGCATTCCTCAAATCGACAATGTTCGACATGCTTTGCACCGAACATGGGCGCGATTATCTGCAGGCAAAATCGCAGCAGGATTACGACGACCTGTTCATCTCCCTGCCCATACCGCTGATGCTGGCACTGGATAAACAGCCATGGATGCCGGATGGTTTGAAACCATGCGAAACCGACTGGTTCTTCGGCTATCTGCAGATAGCCGGTTTCAA
>JAUPTR010000072.1 GCA_030917985.1 Pseudomonadota bacterium
GCTGTGCAGCTTCATCATGCCCGCCATCATTGATCGTTCACCGGTGGTGATGGCCGTATCCACCGGTGGTGGCGTGCCGGTGCTGGCGCGACTGATCCGTGGCAAGCTGGAAGCGATGATCCCGTCCACCTATGGCGATCTGGCGCAACTGGCAACAGATTTCCGCGACCGCGTCAAAGCCAAGTTCACCGACATTCAGTCGCGCCGCATCTTCTGGGAAGACATCCTGCAGGGCCCGATTGCCGAAAGCGTGTTTGCCGGGCAGATTGACTCGGCGCGAGCGGCACTGGGCAAGGCACTGGAAGCCGCCGATGCCACCCCGCTGAGCAAGGGCGAGGTGTATCTGGTAGGCGGCGGCCCCGGCAATCCGGATCTGCTGACCTTCCGCGCACTGCGATTGATGCAGCAGGCGGATGTGGTGTGTTACGACGCACTGGTGGCGCCAGCGATTGTTGACCTGTGTCGCCGCGACGCAGACCGTATTTACGTTGGCAAACAGAGCAGCAACCATGCCCTGCCGCAGGATGACATCAACCTGTTGCTGGTAAAACTGGCAAAAGAAGGCAAACGTGTGTTGCGCCTGAAAGGCGGCGATCCGTTCATTTTTGGCCGTGGCGGCGAAGAAATCGAAACCCTGGCGGAGCACGGCATCCCGTTCCAGGTGGTGCCTGGCATTACTTCGGCGCAAGGGGCATCCAGCTACGCCGGCATTCCGCTGACACACCGCGACTATTCGCAATCCTGCGTATTTGTTACCGGCCACCGTCGCGAAGGCAGCGACGATCTGAACTGGAATATGCTGGTGAGCCCGGATCAGACGGTGGTGATCTACATGGGCATCGGCCAGCTGCCGGAAATCGTCGGCAAGCTGTTGCAGCACGGCCGTGCCGCCGATACACCGGTTGCCATTGTCGAAAAGGCGACGCGCCCGGATCAGCGCGTCATCATCAGCACCCTGGCCGAATTGCCGCAAACCGCAGAGCGTGAAAAAGCCAAGGCGCCGGCACTGATTGTGGTGGGTGACGTGGTGAAACTGCACGGCAAGCTCAACTGGTTTGGTACGGCACAGGAATAACACCGGGGTCTGGGATACCGCCCACGACACCGCACGCCCACACCATGCCCTGCAAGCCGCGCTGGCACTGGCTTGCGGCCCGGCCTGCAGGCCACATCCAGCTTACCCTGCAGGCCGGGCTATACTGATATGGCGTGAGTCAGATGGATGCCACCCGTGAAAAACGTTTGCCTTGTTGTCACCGCCCTGCTCTGCTGCGCCAATACGGCGCAAGCGGACGCGTTTCTGTTTTTCTGGCTGCCGCAAAACGGCAACAGCGATTATATGCAGCAGCGCTACGAAGACTATGAACGCGGCAACGCAAGCCGCGAAGTGGAGCGACTCAGGGAATCGCTCGGCATTATCGACCCGGATGGTCAACGCTATCTGCAACCCGACCCCGACATCCGCCACTCCGTAGACGAACAATGGCGGCGCGAAGGTTATGAACTGCTGTTTGATGAACAGCGGCATTTACCCGGCAACAGCGTTGTGCCTGACTACCGCAGCGATGAATGAGGGAAATACTGACGCCTGATCCGGAAGGCGGTCACAAGCAAAACCATTGTGAACATACGCAACAAGCGCGTTCAACCCGCTATCGACGGGGCCGGCATGAACGCAGCATTGACTTGCTCCATGCCGAGCCGCTCGGTAATAAACGCCACCGCCTGCCGAATCGCCAAATCCGCCTCTGGCATCATGCCGCCCAGCAGCGGCCAGTCATGCCACATCCCCTCACCCACTTGCAAGCGGGAAGCCACACCTGCATGCTGCAGGCGCGCATGCAGCAACTCAACCTCGCTGCGCAGCACTTCTTCCGAGCCCAGCTGGATCAGAATCGGCGGAAAATCGTCAAAATGGCCGTACAGGGGCGAAATCAGCGGATGGCGCGGATCTTCGCCGGCGCAATAATGGCTTGCCAGCGATTCAATCCACGCCACCTCGACCAGCGGATCAATGTCTGCCAGTTTCTCGATCGAGGCACACGACAGGCTCAGATCCACCCACGGTGAAATGCAGAACAAAGCGGCCGGCAACGGCACCCCCAATTGCCGCAACATCATGCACAACGCCAGGGCAAGCCCCCCGCCTGCCGAATCACCGGCCAGCACGATCTGCTGCGGCGCCACACCTTGCGCCAGCAGCCAGCGATACACCTGAACCACGTCCAGCAGCGGTGCGGGAAACGGATGCTCGGGCGCCAGGCGATAATCCGGCACCAATGCGCGACATCCCAGACCTTTTGCCAGCCGTGCCACCACATTGCGATGGCTTTGCGGTGAACCAATGCAATAACCGCCGCCATGCAGATACAGCAACACCGGCGAATTGGGCACATTGCCGACACTCACCCATTCAGCCGGTACGCCGTCACAGTCAACGTTTTGCGTCTTGCAGCCCCACGGCAACAAGGCCAGCCCGGCCAGTTTGTCCAGCCACCAGCGCTGTTGCTGCACAGTTGCAGCCGGGCTCAGGCGCGGGCGCAATACATGGCGGGTAAACGATTTCTGGAAACGGGCACGCAGACTGATCATCCATCACCTCGTGAAGTGGCGGGCGAGATACGCCCGACTGTCGACACAATTAACAGTTTGACTGTAGGACAATTCAATCAAAAGAAAAGATTTTCTGATCGGGATCAATTCCGGCCCAGCTGTTTACCGGCTTGCACGATCATGGTTGACCACCGTCAATGTTGCCCCTCTCAAGTCACGGCAACATCCGCCTCATCAAGGTTGCCCGGCATGGGTGGCGGGAGGTCCGCCGCGCGGTCAACCGGATTTTGCAGGAGATTAATCATGTGGGTTCGTATCGCGATGACACTAGCCGGAATCAGCTGCCTGTGGCTGGCGGTTCCCGCCGAAGCGCAACCGCAAGCCCAGGCTGCCAGTGCACAATGGGTGCAGGCGCAACACTGATCTCCTCCGGAATGAGCATGAAACACGCTGCGCGTCTGGCGCATCTCTTTTTCCCCACCTGCCTGGCAGCCCTGCTGCTGTGCCCGGGCATGGCTGCGGCCACCGACAAGCCGACACCACAACGCCAGCAGACCCTGTTACACCTGCTGAAGCAGGATTGTGGCTCATGTCATGGCATGAGCATGAAAGGCGGGCTGGGTTCGCCGCTGACCGCCGCAAGCCTGGCCGACAAGCCGGATGACAGCCTGGTGGCGACCATCCTTTATGGCCGCCCCGGCACAGCAATGCCGCCATGGCAGGCATTCATGACAGAACAAGAAGCCCAATGGCTTGTGGAGATACTCAAAAATGCCCAAACCAATCCTGCGCAGTAGCGCGCTGGCACTGCTGCTGACAACCCTGCTCGGCGCCTGCGCCACGCACGATGCGGCACTGCGTGGCACCGGCGACATGGGTATCATCATCGAGCGTGCGGCCGGAAAGGTGCAGATTGTTGAAAACAGCAGCGACACCAAACTGGGTGAAGTCGCCGGGCTTGGCGATCTGTCGCATGCGCATGTGGTGTTCTCGCGCGATGCCCGGTACGCCTATGTGTTTGGCCGCGACGGCGGCTTGTCCAAGGTTGACCTGCTGAC
>JAUPTR010000002.1 GCA_030917985.1 Pseudomonadota bacterium
CAAACTACCGCGCCACCCCGCGCCCATCCTGCGCGTCGGCCGGCTGGCGGTAGACAAAACCGTGCAGGGCCAAGGCATCGGCCAGGATTTGCTGGCATTTGCACTGCGGCTGGCGGCCGAGTTTTCGCAGCGCATCGGCCTGTATGCCGTGTTGGTGGACGCCAAACACCCGCAAGCTGCCGCGTTTTACCAGCGGCTGGGTTTTATCGCCACGCTGGATAACCCGCTGACACTGTTTTTGCCGCTGGCCACGCTGGAGCGCACACAGGGTTGATACCGCACTGCCGCATACATAAGGTTGTAGGCCGGACTTCAGTCCGACCTACAAAAACCGCTTGTTTTCGTGGCAGTGGCTTGATGCCGGCCTGCAGCCCTCTCTGGTATTGGTTTGCAGGCCGGCCTGCAACCCGCGCCCAGCTTGGCTTGCAGCAAGGCGTCAATAAAATGGGTAGGGTGGGCAGCTTGCTGCCCACCGGAATCAACCGCTATTTTCGTGGCAGCATGGTAGTGCGGGTCTTGCCGCAGGCAAAACCCGCAAATGGCAACAAAGGCAACACAGAGCAATCAGGCACCGAACCACGCGGGTTGATACAGCCAACCCGCCCTACAGCTGGCAATGGCCTGCAAAATGTGGCCGAGATAATCGCCGGTGCGCAGTGTTTTGTCGCTCATACCGGCCGGGCTTCGCTGAGCACGCTGGCGCGGAATGTAGCCGGCAGGGCGTTAGGGGTCAGCACATCGACGGTAACGCCCAGTAGTTGTTCCAGTTCGAGCTGGATGGCGGCGATGTCCATCAGGGTGGTGGTGGAAGTTGGGTCTACCAGCAAATCCAGATCGCTACCTTCGGCATCATTGCCATGCAGCACCGAGCCGAAAATACGGGCATTGCCCGCCCGATGGGCTGCCACAATGCGGCGGATGGCGTCGCGGTGGGTTTGCAGGGCGGTGGAGGGTTTCATGTTGAATGCCGGTAATGCCTGCTGCAGGCTGATGCTGCTTTTTTAGCACGTGCGGAAATATCCTACAATCGGAAGCCATGAATTCTCCCATTCTTGACGTCTACACCACGCCGCTGGCCGGCCACACGCTGATTGAGGCCAGCGCCGGCACCGGCAAGACCTGGACCATTTCCGGGCTGTATACCCGCTTGCTGCTTGATCAGGGCTTGAATCTGCAGGTATCGGAAATCCTGGTGGTGACCTTTACCCTGGCGGCCACTGCCGAGCTGCGTGATCGCATTCGCAAGCGCTTGAGTGATGTGCTCGACAGTTTCCGCAGCGGTGTGGGCATTGATGAATTCTGCCAGCGTTTGCTCGATCACTTTGACGGCGATGTGGAGTGGGCGATCCGCAAGCTGACGCGGGCGGTCAGCAGTTTTGACGATGCGGCGATTTTTACCATCCACGGCTTTTGCCAGCGCATTCTCGGTGAGGCGGCGTTTGAATCAGGGGCTGATTTCGGCCTGGAAATGTTGCCGGATCAAAGCGAGCTGCTGAGTGAAGTGGTGGAGGATTTCTGGCGCCGCGAGATTTACCCGGCCGATGGCGCCTGGCTGGAATACCTGCAGCAGCAGGGCGCATCGCCGGAGAGCTGGCGCAAGCTGGTGGCGCCGCTGCTGGGCACCTTGCCACGCCAGATATTGCCGCTGGCAACGTTGCCGGATCTGGATGCGCGGCTGGCGCAGTTTCAGCGCGAGGTGGCCCAGGCAGCAGCATTGTGGCGGCAGCATCAGGCGCAGATTCGTGATCTGCTGCTGAACGATGCCGGGCTGAACCGCCGATCCTACGCCGTGGAGAGTTTGCGCCCGCGCCTGGAGCGGCTGGATGCGCTGATTGCCGCTGATGGCCTGGCCAGCGAGCTGCTGCGCAGCGCCAGCGTGGCCAAGGCGCGTGACGAGCTGGCGCGTTTTGGCGCAGAAAAAATCGCCAGCAGCGCAAAAAAGGGCTGCGCACCGCTGCAGCACGCGTTTTTCGACAGTGTCGATATCCTGCTGGCGCAGGCCGCCGAGCTGGCGCCGGCATTTGATCTGCGCCTGCAATACACGTTGGCCGAGTTGTTGCGTTATATCGAAACCGAGCTGCCGAAACGCAAGCACGAGCGGCAGCAAATGTCGTTTGACGATCTGCTGCACAAGGTGTGGCAGGCCACACGTGGCGAGCAGGGCGCCCATTTCACCGCGTTTATCCGCAGCCGTTATCGCGCGGCGCTGATCGACGAGTTTCAGGATACCGATCCGGTGCAATGCGGCATTTTCGAGGCAGCTTATGCCGGCACCGGCCTGCCGCTGTTTTTTGTCGGCGATCCGAAGCAGGCGATTTACAGCTTTCGCGGTGCCGATATTCATGCCTATCTGGCCGCACGGCGCGGCGTGGATCGCAGCGCCACGCTCGATACCAATCAACGCTCGGTGCCGTTGCTGATCGAGGCGGTGAACCAGGTTTTTGGCAACGGCCAGAATCCCGCCGCCTTTGTTGATCCGGGTATCGAGTTTCAGCCGGTGCATGCCGCGCACAAGCCGCGCCAGCAATTGCACATCGAGGGCGAAGACGCGGCGCCGATGCGTTTTCTGCTGTTGCCGGGCAAAGCTGACGAAAGCGGCGAGAAAACCCGCAGCGCCAGCGAGGCCGGCGAGATGGCCACCGAGGGCACGGCCAATAACATTGCCCGGTTGCTGACGCTGGCGGCACAGGGCAAGGCCTGGCTGCAACAGGGCGAGCTACGCCAGCCGCTGACGGGTGGCGATATCGCGGTGCTGGTGCCCAGCAACTGGCGCGCGCGGGAGATGCAGCAGGCGCTGCTGGCGCGTGGCATTGCCAGCGTGCGGCAGGTGCGCGAAAGCGTGTTTGAATCGGAAGAGGCGCAGTCACTGTTGCTGGTGTTATCGGCGATTGCCGCGCCAACCCGACAGGGTGTGGTGCGCACCGCGCTGGTGTCGCCGCTGATGGGGTTCAGCGTGTCGACGCTGATGGCCGCCATGGAGCAGGGCAGCGAATGGGAGGCGTGGCTCGATCAATTCAGCCGCTGGCATGAGTTATGGCGTGATACCGGCTTCATGCGCATGTTGTGCGACTGGCTGGACTGGGCCGGGGCTGCCGGGCAAAGCGTGGCCGAGCGTTTGCTGGCGCAGGCCGACGGCGAACGGCGGCTGACCAATCTGCTGCACCTGGCCGAATTGTTGCAGCAGGAGAGCCGCCAGCGCAGCGGCATCGAACCGTTGCTGGCGTGGTTCGACCGCGCCGTGAACGATCCGCAGAACAGCAGTGAAAACACCCTGGTGCGGCTGGAAAGCGATGCCAGCCGGGTGCAGATTGTTACCATCCACTCCAGCAAGGGCCTCGAATACCCACTGGTGTTCTGCCCCTGGCTGTGGGAAGGGCGCCTCAATGGCGGCGGCGTGGCGGTGAGTTTTCATCAGGACGATGCCGCCTGGCTGGATTTTGGCAGTGCCAGGCTGGCGCAACACCGGCAACTGGCGGCGCTGGAGTCGCTGCAGGAAAAACTGCGCCTGCTGTATGTGGCATTGACCCGCGCCAAACACCGCTGCTACATCGTCTGGGGCAATGTCGAAG
>JAUPTR010000073.1 GCA_030917985.1 Pseudomonadota bacterium
TTCGGATCGTGGCAACAGCATGTTTGGGCAGCGAGAAGAAATAAATATTGTCGCTCACGCGCGACGCTTTCAAAGTCCGGTTATCGGCAGTCAGCTGGCAGGACTGAAGGTTGGCGAATGCAAATTGCAGTGGTACATGCGCCTCCAGCCTGGCTTGCAGCAGGTTGTCCTGCTGCTGCCAATGGCTGATCTTGCCGTTTGCCTCGACCAGATAGGGCAGGGTTGGTGCCTGCGGGCTAAGCACCAGCTCTGCCTGCGGCCCGCTCAGGTGCAGGTAACGGACGTCACCCTGCTGTTTGAATCCGGCAATGTGGCGGCTACGCAACATGTCCGGATAGCCCTGGCTATTGTCGATGCGCAGCGTGCGCAGTGCCGGGCCGGTGCGAATGTGCCAGCTTGCACCCTCCCGGCTGAGGGTGGTGGCGTTGAAATCATGCACGCTCTGGATGTAATCGGAGGCAAACACGGGGTGCAGCGGCTGCTTCAGCGCCCAGTCGTAAATCTTGTGCAATGACTTGAGCGATGCCAGCTTGCTGGCCGCGTAGGTATGGTAATAGATGTTGACGGGTTTGAGGCGGCGCGGCGTTTCGGTCATCTCGAACGTTTCGATGACCCGCTCAAAACCGTAAAACGGCCCGGTCCAGTTGTTGGTGTAGACATTCTCGTTCTGGTTGGGGGCGAAAACGTGGAAGCCATCACCCTTGGGGATGCCCAGTGGCGCCACTGCCGTCAGGCTCGGCAGGCTGCGGGTGATCAGCGTGTCGCCGCCATTCATTGCCAGCAGCCCGGCCTGCCTGGTTGACTGCAGTGCATCCGGGCCCGGATTGCAGTCACCGGTCCAGAGAAATACCTTGGTGGATTTGCCGGGGGGCGCCAGGCGCTGGTTGATGTAGTCGCTCGAACCCGCGATTTCGCGTTGCAGGTCGAATTTGTAACCCGGAATCGGCAGGTTGTAGCCTTCGCCAGAATCGTCACGCGCGCCAATTGCCTGCCAGAAGAATGGATGCGAATACGAGTGGCTGGCAATTTCGACATAAGGTTCGCGGAAAATCGCCTGGGCAACGGCTTCCAGACGGGGTGACAGGGGCGGAAAAAGCCCGCTGCTGCCGGTTTCGCCCTCAATCACCGATACTGTTGCCGGCAGGCGGTAACGCTGCAACACCTGTTTCAGCATCACTTCGCTGGCAAACAGCAGCCCCGGCATTTCCGCACGGCTGGCAAAACCGTCACCGTCGATATGCGTCAGCAACGCCCGGCGGCCGACGTGGGTGGTGACATCCGGCACTGGCTGTGGCGGCAGTTGCAAGGCGGCACGCAGAAATGCGATCGGATCAATGACCCAGCGGAATGTCTGGTTGGGCAATTCGCTGATGACAAAAGGTGTCAGCGCATATCCGCCCCAGTCGGTTATCGCCACTGCGTCGGCAAGCGGGTTCTGCCCTTGCCACAGGCTAAGCCAGCTGCTGCCTTTGCCGGGAGCCAGACGCACCGGCTGCAGCTGACTGTGACGTGTAAACGGGCCGATTTCGAATCCCGCTGCCGGGTGGTTGGCGCGGTAATCAATGCTGCCGGACGCACTGGGAGCCAAACCTGGCTCCATGCCCCATTCGGCCAGGCTGGCATGGTCGAGCGCGAAGGCTGGATCGGCCAGCATCACAACCGGTATGCCTTGCTGGCGCGCATGGCGCAGAGGGGCCCGCAGCTTGATGCTGTTGCCGCTGCTGCCCCAGGCCACGATGCCGGCATAACGCCGGTCAGGCACTGTGCCGGTCAAGGGTGTATTCATGTCGCGGAACTCCGGCTCCAGGCCCAGATATTGCAGCGGCATAACGAGAAAGCGGCTGACATACGCATCCATCAGGTCACTGCTTTCGCTGGCGTCGTACCATATCAGCACCTTGCGTGGCAGCGCCTGCCGCACACCTGTCCCCATTTGATCCAGCCCTGGTGTGCTGACCCAGGGAATAAACCCGTCGGCCGCGATCCGGCGTGCGGTGTCACGCGCCAGTTGTGGCTGCTGCGGGTCGACATAATCAATCACCCCCACCGGCTTCTGATATTGCTGCTGCACCTGCTTCAGCTTGGCAGCCAGCCATTCGCGGTCTGCGGCGGGCACCGGGCGATACTGGCCTTTAGCCGCGTCCCAGCCTTGATACAGCGATTCCGCTACCAGCATGTCGATATACGGTGCTGCCTGTGGCAGCAGCTCAAAACCCCGATTGCTGATCAGGCGCGCCTGCGGATAGTGTTGTTTGATCAGTTGCAGTACGCGCAGCAGCCCTTGTTCCTGCTGCTGCCGGCTGGTCGCATCCTGGCTTGCCAGTTGATAGGAGTCGAGCGTATCGAGGAAGAAGCCGCGGTAGCCACGTTGCCAGAGCGGCGTGATCACTCGCTCAAGGAAAAAGCGTGGCCACTCCGGCTGGCTCTGGTCAATAATGTCTGCCGCCCAGGCGCTGTTGCGGCCAATGATCCAGCCGGCGGGGAGGTGCTGCCGGTAAGCGCGCTGCGGATGGACTTCGCCGACGCTGACATAGGCATACCAGCGGGTGCTGTCGTCGTTTGGCGCCTGTTGCACGTGGTCGGGCTCCAGCACCACGTGATCATAGGCGCGCAGTGCATTCAGCGGTGGCTGGGCACCATAAAACAGTGCCAGGCTATCGCCGGCCAGCACCGGCCACGACAGCAGCACAAGCAGCCATAGCTGCAATCTGAATAATCGGTGGAATGTGTTTCTGATGATGAAAACCTTGCAGGTTCACGGGCGCCTGGCCCTGATTGTTGCGTCTGTGCTTATGTATAGCGCGGTTTGGGCAAAGCGGCCAGTGGCACCGCCTTTGCCGTCGGAGGTAAGGCAGGCATTTGCTGCGGCGGATGTGCCGCTGAGTCATGTGTCTTTGCTGGCGCGGCCGGTAGGGCAAGCCAACCGGGTTGCCTGGCGCAGTGATGTGGCGATGAATCCGGCCTCGACCATGAAGTTGTTGACCACCTTTGCCGGGCTCGAGCTGCTGGGTCCGGGCTATCGCTGGAATACCGGCGTGTTTCGCCAGGGCGATGTGGTGGATGGCGCCTTGCGCGGCAATCTGTGGATTCGCGGCAGTGGCGATCCACGCTTGACGCTGGAACAGCTTTGGCTGCTGTTGCGGCAAATCAAGCTGCGCGGGGTGCGCCGCATCGAGGGTGATATCCTGCTGGACCGCAGTCTTTGGCAACTGCCGCCGGGCGAGGTGTTTGACGATACGCCGCTGAAACCCTACAACGTGACGCCCGATCCGTTGCTGAGCAATTTCAAGACAGTGCGTTTCCGTTTGTTGCCGAACGGCAGCCAGGTGCAGCTACTGGCTGATCCGCCCTTGCCGGAGTTGCAGCTGGAAAATCGCCTGGCACTGGATTCCCGTCCATGTGGCGAGTGGAAAAATGGCCTGCAGGTCGAGGTACCGGAGCCGAATCGGGTGGTGTTCTCCGGTCGCTACCGTGCCGCCTGTGGCGAGCGTGATTATTATCTCGGCCTGTTGTCGCACGCCGACTACAGCGCTGCATTGATTGCCTATTTATGGCGCGATATGGGCGGTGAGCTGAGTGGCCGGGTGCGTGAGGCAATGCTGTCTGCAGACGCGACCTTGTGGTTTGAACATGCGTCTGCACCGCTGGTGGAGGTGATCCGCGATATCAACAAGTTCAGCAATAACACCCAGGCGCGGCTGTTATACATCGCGCTGGGCGGAAATCCGCTGCTGGCCGGCACCGATCCGTTACCGGCGGCAGAGTCTGCCTTGCGCGACTGGCTGCAGAGGCGCGGGGTGGCCACATCCGGCCTGGTGCTGGAAAATGGTTCCGGCC
>JAUPTR010000074.1 GCA_030917985.1 Pseudomonadota bacterium
AACGACACAAGCCCGACACATGCCAAAGACACGAGGATCGAAACCATGAGCATCAACGCACTGGTGATGGGCACTTTGCTGACCCAGCCCACCCAACGCACAAGCCAACGCGGCGCCAACTTCGTGACCTGCCGGATCAGGGTTGCTGCTGCTGGCACTGGTGACAACGACAGCGTGGTCGCCAACGCCATCTGCTTCGACGATGACGTGCAACGCGAGCTGCTATCCCTGGGCACTGGCGAGCAGGTCGCCGCATCCGGCACGATCAAGGTCGGCGTCTGGCAACCCCAGGACGGCCCAGCGCGGCCAAGCGTGGATCTGGTGGTCGGCAAGCTGCTGACGCCCTACTCCGTGAGCAAGCGCCGCCGCGCCGCCCAGCCCGACCAGGAAGGCCAGCGGGATCAGCGGCCAAGTGACGCCGCGTGGCGAGCTGCTGCACCTGCCGACCGTGGCCAGCGACCGCAACGCGCCGCACCTGCTGACGACCTGGACGATGGCGCACCACTGGAGTTCTGACATGACCGACAACCGCTTCGCCAAGCCCGACCCCTCAGTTCCTGGTGGCTACCTGCTGACGCCTGCTGGCACCTTGCTGATGTGCAGCAACGCCATCCACGACGATGACGCCGGCGCCGAAGGCAAGGTACGCGCCGCCCGCATGATCCGCGCTGTGCTGGACGCCGCCGCAACCAATGGCTGTACGCGCACCGAAGTTCTGGAGACGCTGCTGTGCGACTACGGCATCGCGCCTGACCGTCGACGTGCTGCTGCGCTGGAGCTGGCCGGCACCGTGGGCCGCGAGGGCTTCGTCCATGCCCTGCAACGTGCTGGCATCGGCATACGCCCGATGTGAACGCTGTGAACGCTTGTGAACGCGCCAGAGCCGTTTCTGGTGCTCACGCTGTGGTCGCATGGGCAAGGGCCGGGAAACGCGCCTGAGGCCGTTCTGAGCCGTTCCAGCGGTATCGGCGGTGCACTGGCTTCGCACAATGTTTCGGAAAACCTGGAGGACGTGACGATGGGTGGTTTTGGCAGTGGACGGCAAAGCAACAGGCGCACCGTCGAGGACGTGACCCGGCTGGACATACGCCCGCTGTCGGGACAGATGCGACCGGGCAACATCGTTCGTGTGAACGTCTGGCTGGACGTGGCTGTCGAGGATGACGTGGCGTGGTTCCTGGACTACCGGCATCTGCCTGGTGAGCCGGCGCCGCCCAGGCGCTACGCGATAGGGCTGGATCGAACCCCGCAACGGCTCGGGGGCACGAGGGTATGGTGGCGCTGCCCAGCCTGCAACGGGCGCTGCGCGGTGCTCTACGCCTGCAATGGAGTCGCCTGTCGGAAGTGCTGCCAACTGGTCTACAAGTCCCAGCGGGAGACTGCCGAGGATCGCGCTCTACGTCGAGCCGGCAAGATCAGGCGCCGGCTGGGATGGCCCCCCGGCATCGTCAACCCGCCTGGAGGCAAGCCACGGTGGATGCACTGGCGCCGGTTCGGCTTGCTGGTGACCGAACACAACCTTCACGCGGATCGGGCGCTGGCCGGCATGGGCGAGTGGATTGCGGCGACCCAGACGCGGCTCAAGGCTATGCGACGGTGAACGCTGGCACCCGACTGGTTACACCTGAGGTTGCACCGAAACTGCGGTGGAGCCTGCGCTCAAAACTGAGCTGACGCCGACCGCCTCACTTTTGAGGCCGTCTCGCTGCTGGCGCTGCTTCTGGTCGGCAACATCGGCCAAGTTTTCGGCCAATCTGCCGACCTGCTGCCGGTCGAGCTGCTGCCCACCTGATTCTGCGGACGACCGCCATGCCTGTGGCTCCTCTCCATCGACGCCCTGGTCGAGCCCTACGAAACTTTCGTAGACCTGCCCGGCATGGCTCAAATCCGACCCATCGGCGTTTGGAACGCGAGAGGGCAAAGGCTGGCTCTTGGCTGGATTTCAAATCCGAGCAAGCCGCCCACCCCATCGGCCCGGCGCCGTCCTGGTCGAGCTGGGCGACGGCCTGTCAACTCGACAGACCGGGTAAGGGCTGGATTTCAAATCCGACCCTTCTGGATTCCAAATCTGAGTGGGCCGCGCCCTGGTCGAGCTGCTGACCGCGAACTTCAGACCTGAAATCTCGAATTGGGCCGCTGCCGTCGAGCTGCCGGATCGAGTGCTGATCTTTTGCTTATGCCCCACCTGAAGGCCGCATCAACCCGGCTTAGGGGAACATAAAGAACGTCAGCCATTTCAGCCGTTTTCCAGCCGTTTTCCCTATGGCGCACCTGTCAGACAAAACGCGGCTCCTGTCTGCCAAATGGCTGACACCCTGGCCGCTGGCTGAGTGCTTATGTTCTGCTTATGCGGCTGGCCGACGCGGACTTGTAGCGCCTGCTGGCGCGATCAAGTTGCTGCTGATCCGAGGGCAGGATGTGTGAAGTAGGCCAACCGCTGCGCGCCGGCCTCTTCACTGCCCCGGTATTCGCGCTGCCGCACTCAAGGGGCTAAATCGGCCTAGCGCCACGATTGTTCCTTTTGTATTCCGACAGGTCGAGTATCCGTTAATGTGAATTATCGGAACTAGAAAACGCCGGATAAACCGCGCACAGTGCCAAGTTTCAGCGGGTATCATGAGGCCATG
>JAUPTR010000009.1 GCA_030917985.1 Pseudomonadota bacterium
TGCGCGAGGCAGAGGCGGTTGAGTCGCCGCTGCGCAAGCGGGATTTCAACTATCTGAAGCGCAACGGTATTTTTCATACAGGCGTGGAATGGCAGGATGGCGAGCTGGTGGTGGGAGGGGCGCGCTGCACCGCATCACTGGATAACCCTGACAGTCGCACCTTCATTCATCAGCATTGCCTTGGCCAGCGCCTCAAGGGCGGTATCTGCATGCATGGCGGCTTTTTTCTCGGACCGCGCGATTTCTATCAGAAGCTGCGTGACATGCCGCCAGAGCAACTGGCAAAAATCGGCATGAGCCGTATCGGTTATATCAACCAGCTTTATGGCCATGAGGAAATCGCCAGCCTGCAGCGCCAGCACGCGCGCTTTATCAACACCACCATGATGGTGACCCTGCTCGGTGCCGCTGTGTCCGATAGCCTGGATTCCGGCAAACTGGTTTCGGGTGTGGGTGGGCAGTACAACTTTGTGGCAATGGGCCATGCATTGCCGGATGCACGTTCGATTCTGATGCTGCGTGCCACGCGCATGAGTCACGGCAAGGTCATGTCGAACATTGTCTGGAATTATGCTCACACCACTATCCCACGGCACTTGCGGGATATTGTCATCACCGAATACGGCATTGCCGATCTGCGCGGCCAGAGCGATTCTGAAGTCATCAAGCGCCTGCTGGCGGTTGCCGATTCGCGCTTTCAGGAAGAGCTGCTGCATGTGGCCAAGGAGAACGGCAAAATCGACCGTGGCTACGAAATTCCGGCATCGCAGCGCAGCAATCTGCCGGATGTTGTCGAGTCGCGGATCAAGCCGTGGCGTGATCTGGGCCTGCTGCCGGATTTTCCGTTTGGCACGGATTTTACCGACGATGAACTGACCATCGTTCGCGCGCTGCAGAAGCTGAAACATGCCACCGAGCACCCGCTGGAACTGGTGAAGATGATTCTCGGCAATATCTTCAGCGACAAGCAGGTGCCCGACAAATATCTGGAGCGCATGCATCTGGAAGAGGCGCACGGCATCAAGCTCAAGCTGGTGCGCAAGCTGTTTGTCGGCAATCTGTAAACAGTGTCAGGCCGGTGCGGCCTGACACTGTTGTCTTGGCACTGCCCTGCAGGCCGCTCTGGTATTGGCCTGCAGGCAAGGCTGCAAGGCAATGCCAGAGCGGCTTGCAGGGGGGGCTGTCAGTGGCAGAGTGGCTTGCGGCGGTTAACGGCGGGGCATCTGGCTTGGGCCCCGAGCTGTATGGAAGGACGTCGCGGCTGGTGAGTCGATCTCGCCTGGCTTGTCAGCGGGCGCGATCTGCCTCAGTATTTGGCCAGAACGCCGAAGCGCACCCGGACAAAATCGTTGTTGGTTTCAATCGCGTTTTTCAGGCGGATCGAGAAGGTTTTACCCTGGGCTTTCAACAGCAGATTACGTTCTGGCTGATAATGCTGCGGGGTGATCAACAGGCAGCGTGGAATCATGCCCTCATCGGCTTCCGGTAAATAAATCGCGTCGAAACTGGTCAGATCGTTGCTCGCCTCTTCCAGTTTGACCATGATGGGTGTCTGGTTGATGGTTTCGACACCCACATGAACCTGCCCGTCCAGATTCTTCTGAATGCGTCGCACAATGCCGATTGCGAAGCGTGTCTGCTCGCCCAGTCGCAAGCCGACCAGCTCGCCGATATTCAGTTTGATGTTGAGATCGGCATAGAATTTGGCGCCAATACCATACTGGCTTTCGTTCTCGATCTGCCATTCCAGCATATTGCTGTCGAAAAGGTGATCCGGCTTGCTGTCCGGCGCCACAGGTACGGTGGGGCCGATGATTTCGAAACCTGTGTTGCCGGAGGCTGAGCTGATGCGCTTGCGCCTGCTGCGCAGTCGTTCCGGATGTGACAGTTGTTCGATGGTATCTGCCAGGCCCTGAATCACTTGCACCGTTTTCTGCTTGCTGGTGCGCTCATGTTTGCGCGTAATGCCCGCTCCTTCGCGTGACCAGCGGGTGGCTACACTTTCCAGCAGGTCCAGGCCGGCCGGCATGCGGAAGTCTTCACCCAGCCCCAGGCGCGCGGGCAGTTCGCCATCCCTGATCCGCTCGACACTGTGCTCGATACGTTCGATCAGTGCATCGGTGCCCCAGTAGCGATATTTTTCATCGACCATATTGCGCCGAAGTTTTTTTGCCGGTTTGGGCTCTTCAAGATTTATTGCGAATAACTGGCGATGCGGGCGTATCTGTTTTTCCAGCAGCAGTTGCTCACTCCAGTGATCCAGCCAGCGGTCTACCTGTTCAATCTGCGGCGGCTGCATGGATTCGGGCGCTGCCAGTTGCAGCATCATCGGATGCAGATATTGCTGTGTGCAGGTGGTCTGCTGGGTAGAGTCTGAATAGAGCTTGAGCGGGGTATCGGCAAAACCTTCCGTCTCGGCAAACAGATAAAACCGGTGCAGGTTGCGCCAGACCCGGCCATCCACCGGCAGATAACGGATGTGTGCCCATTTCGCCAGCATGGCGTAATAGTGAATGCCGCGTGCGGTGATGCGTGGCAGATCGGTGGCTACGCCGCGAACCGGTTTTTGTGCATAGTTGCGCAAGCAGGTTTTGTAGGCGCTGGCCATTTCGCTCCAGAAGGAGAGGATGGTTGGCAGGTAGTGCCTGCCGAAAGCGCTGTCTTGCAAGTAGTTCTGGCACAGGCTTGCCTGCAGGCGCTGTGCCTTGTCATCCAGATAAAGAATGGTGCGGATACGCTCCCGCGTCTGGATCTTCTGGTTGGCATTCAAGGCGGCAACGGTTTTGATGATTTCTGCCTGTGCCTGATGGATATCGCCTTCGGGAAGTTCCTGTACCCAGATGGTGGCGGATTTCAGATCGTTGACGCCTTCTTCGGCCGGACGTCTTAGCAGGGCATTGATGAGCCCTTTGAAATCAAACATGCAGCGAGCTTTCCGAAAATGGTTCTGGTGTGATGACCGGGATGGTTGCCAGGCGTGTGACTTGCCGGCAAGCGGCCATGACAGCTGAATGCGAGAAGTCTAACCAGTATAGAGTGAATATTCAATATATTACCGCGAACGATGCGGCATGGTCTGATATTTGATTCAGCGCATTCGGGGGCGCTAGCGCTGCAGGAATTGGCGCAAGCGATGCATCGCCTGTTCCAGCACGGGAATCTCGGCGGTGTAGGCAAAACGGATGAAACGATCCGGCTGGTTGTTGCCGAAATCCAGCCCCGGCGTGACCGCCAATTGCTGGCTGTGCAACAAGTCCTGTGCAAATTGCCGGCTATCGTTGCATACCGCACTGCAATCGGCATAGATGTAGAAGGCCCCTTGTGGGGTAACAGGAATGGCAAAGCCCATGTCGCGCAAGGCGTGCAGAAGATAATCGCGCCGCTGGCGCAACACGTCCCTACGTGCATCGAGAAGTTGCAGTGTTTCCGGCCTGAAAGCCGCCAGTGCCGCATGTTGTGCAAGCGTGGGTGCCGCCAGAAAGGCATTCATGGCAATACGCTCGATGGGCTCCACTAGGTCGGGCGGGGCAATCAGCCAGCCCAGGCGCCAGCCCGTCATCTGAAAGAACTTGCTGAAACTGTTGATCACCAGGCAGTCGTCACTGACTGCCAGCGCGCTGTAATCCTCACCTTCATAAACCAGCCCCTGATAGATTTCATCGACGATCAGCGTGCCTTGGCGTTGTGCAACCAGCTCAGCGATGGCCTGCATGCTCTGGCGGGGCACGGTGCTGCCCGTGGGGTTGGCCGGGGTGGCGAGCATGACTGCCCGGGTGCGGTCTGTCCAGTGTGCCGCTATTTGCGCTGCGCTGGGTTGAAAGCCGTTTTCGGGGCTGGTGGTAATCGCAACCGGCGTGCCCTCCACCAGGCTGATCAAATGCCGGTTGCAGGGGTAGGTCGGATCGGCCAGTAGCACTTCATCATCGCGCCCGATCAGGGCGCCGAGCGCCAGCTGCAGTGCGCCGGATGCACCGGGAGTCACAATAATCCGCGCTGAATCAATATTGACCTGATAACGCTGCGCATAATAGTCGGCAATTGCTTGCCTGAGTTCGGGGAGGCCTTTGCTGGCGGTGTACCGGGTCTGCCCTTGCTGCAATGCCTGCATACCCGCCCGGATGATCGCGTCAGGCGTTGGAAAATCCGGTTCACCGATTTCCATGTGAATCACGGATTGGCCTTGTGCTTCCATCTGCTTGGCTTGTTCCAGCAGTGACATCACGTGGAACGGGCCGATGTGCTGCATGCGATTGGCGAGTTGCGTCACGTTATCGATATGTTGTCGTTGGCGGGCGTTGGTGCGTCAGTGCCGTGTCAGGCTGGCAGCTGCATCCATGTCCAGCCCAACCATTTGAGGATGATCCGTGATCAACCCGTGTACGCCGAAATCATAACAGGCATCGTGTTCGAACTGGGTGTGGGCGCCATAGACGAAGTTGTGAAATCCAATGGAATTGGCGAGCTGCAACTGGGTGGGGTCGATGATTTCAAAATCCCAGACAATGGTGCGCAAGCGGTTATCCGGTAATGCGCCATGAATCACGCTGCTGAGTGCCGCAGGGCGACTGGCAACCAGCAGGCCGCATTCGACTTCCAGATGTTTGGCGCACTCAATGGCAATATCGTGGCGAAACGATGTCACCAACAGGCGTCGCTGTTGCTGGAAGTGGCGCAACACGGTCAGGCTTTGCGGTAGTGCTGCGATCACCTTTATCTCGATATTCCAGTAAATGTCCGGAAATGCTTCCAGCGCCTCTTCCAGTGTCGGCACGGCATGTTCCAGCTGGCTTTCCAGTTCCGCGCGGGTCAGCGCGGAAACCGGCAGGCCGTTCGGGGCGATCCGGTCGTGACACAGGATTAACTGATTATCTGCGGAGATGCGCACATCCGTTTCTATTCCTTCAAACCCTGATGCCTGCGCCGCATAAAACGCCTGCATGCTGTTTTCCGGGTAAACGGCATGAAATCCGCGATGGGCAAGTAAATGCATGAGTGGTTCCTGTTTTGCTCTGACTCAATTCTGGCAGGGATTGGCAGGAATCGAAACCTGATTTCGGTCGCAAAATCGCTGTGATGTAACGGCAATGGCATGAACAATTGTTGAACAATTGCACATGTGGCAAGTTTCAGGCAAAGTACCACACTTGGTTTTCACCATCACCCCATAATAAACGTTGGTGAAATCAGCTTCTTTGCAGTTCACCACCAACTATAAATTCAGGTTTGTCGGAGAGAGTGGCCGTATGACTTTTGTACCCAGCGAATCGCTGACTGAGCAGATTGCCCAATATCTGGGCAATCAGATCGTAACGGGCGAGCTGAAAGCGGGTGATCGAATTCAGGAGCTGCGGGTGGCTGACGAGCTTAATGTCAGCCGTGGCTCGGTGCGCGAGGCTTTGCTGATTCTTGAACGGCGCCACTTGATTCAGATTCTGCCACGACGTGGTGCCGTGGTTGCCGAAATGACCGAGTCGGAAGTGCGCGCCTTGTACGAGTTGTGGTTTTTGTTGCTCGACAAGATTGCCCGCAACGCGGTGGATATGTGGACTGAAAACGACCTGGTCCAGTTTACCGAGCTGGTGTTGCGTATGGGCGAATATGCACAGAAGAACGATCTGGAGAAGTTTTTCGAGACTTCGGTGTTGTTCTACGAAAAGATTTATCCTTTCGCCAACAACTCTTTTCTGGTTCAGGTGCTGGAAGACCTGCTGCCGGCCGCAAAACGTGCTGCCTATATCATTCTCATTGGTGGTCAGGGTGAGCTGAACAAGTTGCACCAGTTCTTCATGGAGATGATTCAGCATATGCTGGATCGCGACGTGGAAAGTGCTGCTGCCCGCCTGAAAGCACTGGGCAATGAATGGCAGGAGCAGGTGCTGGCGGCCATTCGCAAGATCGATTCCGAAAAAAAATGAATGCGCTGCCCATTGCGCAATGCTTCCTGTCATAATCAGGCTTTGTCGGCGTTGCACGCTCAGCGCCGTCCCGTCCGCAATTTTTTCTGCAAGTGTTTGCCATGAAACGTAGAACCGACGACATCCATATCAAGGAAATCAAGGAGCTGACTCCGCCGATTTACCTGATCGAAACCAATCCGCTGACGGAAACTGCCTCCAATACGGTATTCGAAGCCCGCCAGAGTATTCATCATCTGCTTACCGATCAGGATGATCGTTTGCTGGTGGTGATTGGCCCTTGCTCGATCCACGACACCAAGGCTGCCATTGAATATGCCCAGCGTCTGAAAGTGCTGAAGGATGAGCTGGCCGAAGATTTGCTGGTGGTGATGCGTGTGTATTTCGAAAAACCGCGTACCACGGTTGGCTGGAAAGGCCTGATCAACGATCCGTATCTGGATGACAGCTACGAAATCAATGATGGCCTGCGTACTGCTCGCAAATTGCTGCTGCAGATCAACGATATGGGCATGCCGGCCGGCACCGAATATCTGGACATGATCTCGCCGCAATATGTGGCTGATCTGATCAGCTGGGGGGCGATTGGTGCCCGCACTACCGAATCGCAGGTGCATCGTGAACTTGCATCGGGTCTGTCGTGCCCGGTAGGTTTCAAGAACGGTACTGACGGCAACCTGAAGATCGCTGTTGACGCGATTCGTGCGGCACAGGTTTCGCATCACTTCCTGTCGGTTACCAAGCTGGGCCACTCGGCAATTGTATCGACTACCGGCAATCCTGATTGTCACGTCATTCTGCGTGGCGGCAAAGAGCCGAACTACGACGCGCCGAGCGTTGACAAAGCTGCCAAAGAGCTGGAAGCGGTGGGCCTCTCGCCGAAACTGATGGTTGATTTCAGTCATGCCAACAGCCGCAAGGACTACCGCCGGCAGATGGAGGTGTCGACCGATATCGCCGAGCAGATTACGCGCGGTGAGAAGCGCATTTTTGGCGTCATGGTCGAAAGCCACCTGAACGAAGGCCGTCAGGATCTGCTGCCGGGTAAAACCCTGGATTACGGTAAGAGCATCACCGATGCCTGTATCGGCTGGGGCGATAGTGAAAAGCTGTTGCGCCAGCTGGCTGCTGCCGTGCGTGCACGGCGTGAAAGCAGTGCGGCCCAGTAAGGTGGGAGGTATGCCTTGCCTTGAAAAAAGCGGTGCGATGATTCGCGCCGTTTTTTTTGTTGCAGGTGCAAGATGCTGATTGCCGACTGGCTGGCGTTCTGGCGTCGTTGCGAGCCGCAGCGGCAGGCCCTGTTTGACGTTGCAAGGCAACGCAGCTACAGCTATGCGCAACTGGCAGATGCCGCCGATTTGTGCGCTTTGCAGCTGCAGTCGCTGGGGTTGCAGCAGGGCGAGCGCATTGCTTTGCTGGCGGCCAATTGTCCGCAAACACTAATGTTGCTGTTCGCCTGTGCGCGCCTGGGTGTGGTGCTGGTGCCGTTGAATTATCGGCTGACGCCGGCGGAGTTGTCGGCCATCGTCGCGGATGCTGATCCCTCCCTGTTGTTGCATGATGATGTTTACCAGCCGCTTGCTGCGGCAATATCGATGCCTGAGCCATGCCGGCGTCTTGCTCTGGATGATTTCTCTTGTTTGCCAATGGCAGGCTGCTTGCCGGATTGCTGCCCCGATGCCGAGTTGCCGTTGGTGATTCAATACACCTCCGGCACAACCGGTCAGCCCAAGGGAGTGATGCAGAGCCAGCGCATGATAGGCTGGAACGCGATCAACTCTGCAGTGAGCTGGAAGTTGTCCGCCGATGATTGTGCGCTGGTGCATACGCCGTTTTTTCATACCGGCGGTTTGCATGTGTTGACGACGCCCTTGCTCAGAATTGGCGGAAAGCTGGTGTTGTTGCCTGCATTTGACGCGTCGACAGCTGTTCGCTTGATTGATGAGCAGCGGATCACTGCCTTGTTTGCCGTACCGACCATGTTCCAGATGATGCTGGATACTCCGGAATTTGCCTCTGCCAGGCTTGATGGTTTGACCTTTTGTGTCAGTGGCGGTGCGCCGTGCCCCGTTGCGCTGATTCAGGCATACCAGGCGCGCGGCCTGACCTTTAAACAGGGATATGGCCTTACCGAAGCCGGACCGAATTGCCTGACGCTGCATCCTCCTCTGGCCGTGAGCAAGGCGGGCTCGGTGGGTGTGCCCAATATGCATACCGAAGTGCGCGTGGTGGATGCTGAGGGAAGCCCTGTTGCCAGCGGGGATGTGGGGGAGTTGCAGCTGGCCGGGCCCACGCTCTGTTCCGGCTATTGGCGCAATCAAACGGCCACCGCGCAACTCTTTGATGGCAAGTGGCTGAAAACCGGCGATCTGGTGCGTGTGGATGCCGACGGCTGTTTTTATATCGTCGATCGCAAGAAAGACATGTATATCAGTGGCGGAGAAAACGTTTATCCGGCCGAGGTTGAGGCGGTCTTGTTGCAACATCCGCTGGTGCTGGAGGCTGCAGTGGTCGGCGTCAGTGATGCCCGCTGGGGCGAGGTGGGGCGCGCCTATCTGCGCCTGCGTGATGATGCTGCGCTTGATGAACCTGCGCTGCACACATTTCTTGCTTCACGCCTGGCGCGTTACAAATGGCCAAAATCGCTGATATTGATCAATGAGCCTTTGCCGCGCACCCCAACCGGCAAAGTACAGAAAAATCGTCTGCGGAGCTAGACATGCCCTTGGTGCAGATTAACGATACCGAGCTGTATTACGAACTGAGTGGATCAGGGCCGCAGACGCTGGTATTGCTGAACGGCATATCGATGAGTACCGCCGCGTGGGCGATGCAGGTGGCAGCCTTCCAGTCGCGTTTTCAGGTATTGCGTTACGATCTGCGTGGGCAGTTGCAGTCAGGCAAGCCCGAGGCAGACATGTATTCGATGCCGCAACATGCGGCGGACCTGGCATGCCTTCTGGATAAACTGGCAATCCCGGCCGCTTGTCTGGTTGGCCTGTCTTATGGCGGTGCCGTTGCCCAGCAGTTTGCTCTGGATTATCCACATCAGGTTCAGCGTTTGCTGCTGGCGGGTACGCTGGCCTGGTCCGATCCGGTTAACGAGGCGATTGCCATGAGCTGGGAGGCTGCCGCCCGCACGCCCGATGCTGCTTTACGCTTTGATATCGGCCTGCCCTTAACCTTTGGTGCTGAATATCTGGTGCAACAGGCCGACAACATTGCGTTGATGCGTGACTTTGCCGCGCGCCAACCTTGGTTGCCACTGGCGCGGCTGGTTGCGGGCATGCGCGCACATGATCTGCGCTCCCGGCTGGCGCAGATCAATCTGCCAACCTTGGTGCTGGTGGGTGAAGACGATCGTTTCACCCCGTTGTATCATGCGCGGCTGCTGGCCTGTAGTATTCCCGGTGCCCGTTTGCAGGTGGTGGCCAATTGTGGTCATGCCATTCCGCTGGAGAGGCCGGATGAATTCAATCGCTTGGTGCTTGATTTCTTTGACGGCAGCGCCTAGCTTCAGACTTAAGCTTTGTTTGGGTGGTATTCATGACTGACGAAAACGAGATTTCTTCCCCTTTGCCACGTATCGTTGTGGCCGATGATTCGCGCATTGTGCGTGCCACCATCAAAAAGCACCTGCATGGTGTGTTTGATATTGTGGAAGCCTGCGATGGAGAAGAAGCGTGGGGGCTGTTGCAACACGAAACCGACATCCAGGTGCTGATCAGTGATCTGGGTATGCCCAATCTGGATGGCTTTGGCCTGCTGGAACGGGTGCGCAGCAGCGATAATCCCCTGATTCGCAAGTTGCCGTTTATCGTTATTTCCGGTGAGGAAGAAGAGTCGGTCAAGCTCAAGGCGGTTGAGCTGGGCGCCAGCGATTTCATTACCAAATCCACCGATCGCACCGAGCTGATTGCCCGGGTATCAGCCAATGCACTGCGTGCGCAGACCGAAGCCGAGCTCAGCGTCAATCGTCAGGAGCTGGAACAAAAGGCTACGGAAGATCCTGTTACCGGACTGGGCACCAAACATCTGATGCTGTTCGAGGGCCGTCAGTCGCTGGCCTATGCTACGCGCCACAATCAGCGCACGATTGTGTTGTTGCTGGAGCTGGATCGTTTTGCCGATGTCGCCAGCCAGTATGGCCAGCCGGTAGCGGATCAGATTCTCAAGGCGCTGGCGAAAATGCTGGCGTCGAAAGTGCGCTCCGAAGATACCATTGCCCGCGTCGATGATTACCGCTTTGGTGTGTTGAGTTCCAGCCAGTCTCCGGGCGAGGAGCTGGTATTGGCTGAGCGTCTGCGTGCCGCGCTGGAACTTGCCAAGATCAATTACAAGGGTAATGTCATCCGCTTTACCGGCAGCATCGGCGTGTTGAATTGTGAATATGGCACCGAGATTGAAGCCGCGCTGGACGTTGCCGAGCAGCGCTTGATGCTGGCACGTAATGCCGGTGGCAATCGGGTGGTTGCGCAGGATGAGCCGCCGGCCCAGGTGTCTGTCCCAAGCCTGGCGGAAGCGCTGGCTTTGCTTGATCAGGGGCGGACCCAGGATGTGCAACCATTCTTGCTGCCATTGCTGGCGCAGGTGTTGCCTTTGCTGGAGTTGGGTAATCAGCAGTTGCTGCTGGGAATGCCGATCGACAAATTAAAGGAAAAACTGCACATCCGCTGATTGCTTGTCAGCAAGGCAGAACAGGGCGCTTGTAGCGCCCTGTCTGTTTTTAGTGAAGCATTTCGCCGTTGCGCAGGCGGCGACGGTGCAGCAGGGTAATGATTGTCATCACCACAGCCAGTAACAGGCCGAAACCGACCACAATTGAAATCATCGGGGGCATGCCGCCGGCCTTGGCATAATAATCTGCCACCACAGGGGCCGCATCGGCAGGTACCGGGCTGCTCATGAATTTTACCAGTGCGGCATGTATGCCGACCATCACCAGAATACCCAGGTTCTCGTTGAAGTTTTGCACTGCAATCGAGTGGCCTGCCCCCATCAGCAAATGGCCGCGATGTTGCAGCATGGCGTTCAGCGGTACAACAAAGAAGCCGCCGAGCGCGCCAACAATGAACATCAGCACGGCGGCTACATACACGTTGTGGACGAACAGCATCGCGATCACCAGTCCACCCATCAGAATCCCCGCCGGCAGAACCCGGAACGCATTTTGCAGTTGTATGTAACGCCCGGCCAATACCGCACCGAAAGCCGTGCCAAATGCGACAATTGCGATCAGGCGGGTGGCTTGTTCAAGATTGAAAGAGAGCCAGATGATGGCCCAGTCGAGTACGATCAATCGCATGGTCGCGCCTGAGCCCCAGAACAGGGTGGTGACTGCCAGCGACAGTTGGCCTTGTGGATCGCGCCACAGCAATTTCACGCAATGCCAGAAATCGTGCAGCAGATACATCGGGTTGCGGTGCGGTACCTTGTGATCGACGTTCAGCTTGGGGATGCGCAGGTTGATCAACGCCGCACCCAGATAAAGCAGGGTGGTGGAGAGAATGCCGAACAGCGGGCCGGATACCGGACTGCCGCTGTTTTCCAGAAGTTGTGTCACGTTCGGGCCAACCAGCAGCCCGCCCAGCACGGTGCCGAGGATGATTGCGCCGACGGTAGAGCCTTCCAGCCAGCCATTGGCTATCACCAGTTTGTCGTGCGGCAGGTATTCGGTGATGATGCCGTATTTGGCTGGCGAGTAGGCGGCAGCACCGAAACCGACAATTGCATACGCCAGCAGCGGATCCAGTCCCAGCAACATGCCCAGGCAGCCGACAAATTTTATGCCGTTGCAGATGAGCATGACTGTGCCTTTTGGAATCGCATCGGCAAATGCACCGACAAAAGGCGACAGCACGACATAAGAAATGGTGAAGAAATGCAGTAGCAGCGAAACTTCAACCTGCGATGCGTGCTGAGATTTGAGAAGTGCAATCGCGGCAATAAAAAGAGCATTGTCCGCCAGCGCCGATAGAAACTGGGCGCCAAGAATGGTGAAAAATCCGCGATCCATGTCGAGTTGCCTTCCTGTATCAATTGCTTGAGCGGGCGTGGCTTTTACCCACTTTGCAGCTTGCTAAGGCCGGCTTATAGCTGTGTTTTAGAAGTCGGTTTATACCATGAAACGGAATGCAGAACATGCGTGACGCATGGATTGTTTGATTTGTGCAAAGAATTGTCATTGCCGGCCGCAAGGGGGGGGCGCTGCTGGCTCGCAGTCTTTGGCCGATATGCTTGAAGACGGTTGCATGTGATTGTTGTCCCGGGCGTATCGACAAGAAAAAGCCCCGCACGCCTGCGGGGCTATATCAATTTAAAAAGGCGCTGATTTATTGGCTGTGCGGGCGAATTGCTGCAAACCACAGGCTGCAACGCTCTGCGCACCGGGCCCCTGCGCTCGCCGAATAAATCAGCGCGTCCTTAACCTGTTGACGCTATGTTGCGATCAGCTGGCTTTACCAGTTCGACTCACGCTCCGGTGTTGCCGTAATCTTGTGGATCGACAGATCCGCACCTTCATATTCCTCTTCCGGGTCCAGGCGTAGCCCGGTGGTCAGCTTGAGTGTTGCATAAACAATGTAGCCGCCAGCCAGTGCAACAATGATGCCGAGCCCTGTTCCAATCAGCTGCGACGCAAGACTGACACCACCCATGCCGCCCAGTTGTTTCATGCCGAAAATGCCCGCTGCAATGCCGCCCCAGGTGCCACACAAGCCGTGCAGTGGCCAGACGCCAAGCACGTCATCAATTTTCCAGCGATTCTGTGTGGTGGTGAACATCCAGACGAAGAGTGCCCCGGCAATCCCTCCCACTACAAGTGCACCAATTGGGTGCATCAGGTCCGAGCCAGCACACACTGCAACCAGTCCGGCCAGTGGGCCGTTGTGGATGAAGCCGGGGTCATTTTTGCCAACCCAGGTTGCCACCAGTGTTCCACCGACCATCGCCATCAGCGAGTTGATGGCAACCAGCCCGGAAATACTCTCGAGTTTCTGCGCGCTCATGACATTGAAGCCAAACCAGCCCACGATCAGAATCCATGCGCCTAGCGCCAGAAAGGGGATGGACGATGGAGGATGTGCTGCCATCATGCCGTCTTTGGTGTAACGGCCACGGCGTGCGCCCAGCAACACGATTGCTGTCAGGGCGATCCAGCCGCCAACTGCATGGACGACCACCGAGCCGGCGAAGTCGTGGAAATCAGCGCCAAATGTGGTTTTCAGCCAATCTTGCAAACCCAGGTTGCGGTTCCAGATCATGCCTTCGAAGAAGGGGTAGACGAATCCAACCAGTACAAAGGTGGCAATCGATTGGGGGTGAAATTTTGCGCGTTCGGCGATGCCGCCCGAGATGATGGCAGGAATGGCTGCGGCAAAGGTCAGCAGGAAGAAGAACTTGACCATTTCATAGCCACTTTTTTGTGCCAGTTGTTCAGCACCGGCAAAAAAGTTGACCCCGTAGGCAATGCTGTAACCGATGAAGAAGTAGGCAACAGCGGAAACGGCAAAATCAGTCAGGATCTTGACCAGAGCATTCACCTGATTTTTCTTGCGCACCGTGCCCAGCTCAAGAAAGGCAAAGCCGGCGTGCATTGCCAGAATCAGGATTGCACCAATAAGGATAAACAGCACATCACCGCTGGTTTGCAGCTTTTCCATGAAAACTCCACTTAAATCTGGTGCTTGCGTTTATAGCAATTATCAGGCCAGGTGGCTAATGCACTGATTTGGAATAACTATGGCTTTTTATGGTGCATCGATTGTTGCTGGTTTTGCACGCTTGTGGTGCGTTTTTCGGGGTGTGTGCACGTTAATGGGGCAAAA
>JAUPTR010000075.1 GCA_030917985.1 Pseudomonadota bacterium
ATGTAAAACTGGTGATGGGCCTGTGTGACCGGATAGCAGTGCTGGATTACGGCAAAAAAATCGCCGAAGGCGTGCCGCAGGATGTGAAAAACAATCCGAAAGTGATTGAAGCCTATCTGGGGGTGACGCCGGTATGAGTCTCTTGGAAATTTCCAATCTGCAGGTGGCCTACGGCGGCATTCAGGCAGTGCGCGGTATCAATCTGCACATCGACCTGGGTGAAACCGTGGCATTGATTGGCGCCAATGGTGCCGGCAAAACCACTACGCTGAAAACCATTGCCGGCCTGCTCAAGCCGAGCGGCGGCCAGCTCAACTACGCCGGGCTGGATCTGCAGCAACTGGCGAGCCATCAGCTGATCGGCAAAGGGCTGGCGCTGGTGCCGGAAGGCCGCGGCATTTTTCCGCGCCTGACTGTGACCGAAAACCTGCAGATGGGCGCCTATCACCGCAACGACAAAGCCGATATCGCCGCCGATCTGGACAAAATGTTTGGCCTGTTCCCGCGCCTGAAGGAACGCCACTTGCAGCTGGCCGGCACACTCTCTGGTGGCGAGCAGCAAATGGTGGCGATTGCCCGCGCGCTGATGGGCCGGCCAAAACTGCTGCTGCTGGATGAGCCATCGATGGGGCTGGCACCGCTGATCGTGCAGAAAATTTTCGACACCATCAAACAGGTGGCCAGCGAAGGTGTCACCATTCTGCTGGTGGAACAAAACGCCCGCGCGGCGCTGCAGATCAGCCAGCGTGGTTATGTAATGGAAAGTGGCCAGATTACCCTCAGCAACAGCGCCAGCGAATTGCTCAACAGCGATAACGTGCGCAAAGCCTATCTGGGCGAGTGATGGACTGGCTACTGTCGGCACTGCTCGGCACGCTGTTGCTGCCCCCGCTCAACCTGACGCTACTGGCGCTGGCCGGCTGGCTGCTGCAACGGCTTTATCCCAAGGCGGGCAAACTGATGATCACCACCAGCCTGTTGTTGCTGCTTCTGCTATCGCTGCCGCTGGTCGGCAACACGCTGCTGCGCACGCTGCAAACCTACCCGGCGCTGACACCGGGACACATCCCCGCTGCGGATGCAATCGTGGTACTCGGCGGCGGAGCGCATTTTGGTGCCGACGAATACGGCGGTGACACGCTCAAATATTTCACGCTGGAACGCATCCGCTACGCCGCCCGCCTGCAGCGCGCTACCCACCTGCCCTTGCTCACCACCGGCGGCCGTCCGGAAAAAGGCAGCGCCGAAGCCCAGTTGATGGCCGAGGCGCTGCAACAGGACTTTAACGTACCCACCACCTGGCAAGAGGGCAATTCCAACACCACCGCGCAAAATGCCACACTCTCGGCACGTATCCTGCTGCCGGCCGGCAAACGCCGCATCCTGCTTGTCACCCACGCCTGGCACATGGCGCGGGCAGTGCCCACTTTCCGCAAAGCCGGCTTCGAGGTCATCCCCGCCCCCACCATGGGCCTGAGCAACAAGCCGCACAATGTATTCGACCTGATCCCCAGCGTGGCCGGCCTGTTGCGCAGCTATTACGCCATGCACGAATGGCTGGGGCTGGCCTGGTACAAGCTCGGCGGCAAGGCATAAGCCAGCCGCTTGGCGGCAGGCAGGCGGATGTAGGCCTGCTGAACCGGCGTTAAGCCTGCAACAAACATCCGGCGTGGCTTTGCAAGCTGGCCTATATTGATGCCATATGGTCAAACGCTTGGCCCCTTCCTCTTCCCCCCCTTTCGAAGTATCAGGAGACACCGTTATGGCGTGGTTTGACAACATCCGTCTGCGCTACAAGCTTTATATCAACTTCCTGCTCACCGGCGGCATCCTGCTGCTGGCGCTGCTGTTCTGCCTGGCGCAGATACGCTCGGTGGGCGAAAAAACCGAACTGATTGCCAGCAACGCCCTGCCGTCGATGCAGCTTGTGGGTGAAATCAGCCAGCTTCGCCTGCGTTATCGTGTACGCAGCCTGGAGTATCTGCTGCCCGGCAGCGCCGAAGAAAAAGCCAAGCTGGAAAAATCGCTCAACAAGCTGGCCGGTGAAGTGGAAGAAAGCTTTCGCAAATACGAGCCGATGATTGTCAGCGTCAAGGAACGCGAAGTGTTCACCGCAGCATTAACCGCCTCGCAGCGCTACCGCGATGTGGTAAACGAAGCGATTGTTCTGGCCAAGGCGGGCAATGAAGACGCGGCTCAGGCACTGCGCAAGGGCAAATGGGTAGACACCGCCAACCATCTGCGCGACCAGACCGACATGCTGGCAAAAATCAATCGGGAGATCGCCGATCAGGCCAGCGCCGAGGCGCGAAGCGGGGTCAACCATGCCATCAACGCTGGCTGGACAGCGCTGGCATCCGGGCTGATTGCCGCCTTGCTGCTGGCCGGATTGCTGGCACAGCGCATCGAGCGGCGCCTGAATGGTGTGGTGACGGCTTCGCGCCGCATTGCCCAGGGCGACCTGCGTGCATCGCTGCCGGTGGCCAGCAAGGATGAAGTGGGCGAACTGATCGTCTCGGTGGATGAAATGCAGCGCGCGCTGAAAAGCGCAATTGGCGACACGCTGGAAAATGCCGACGCGGTGCTGGATTCTTCGGCCATTCTCAACCAGACAGCGCAACAGATCACCACGGCCTCACACGCACAAAGCTCGGCGGCACAGGCCATTGCCGCCAATGTCGAGCAGCTGGTGGTATCGATCAATCATATTTCCGACACCACGCGCGATGCGGCCAAGCTGGCGATGGCATCGGATGACCAGGCTCGCGAAGGCGACATGGCAATTCGCGACCTGATCGGCCAGATTGGCCAGGTGGCGGAAGTGGTGCGCACTGCCGCCACGCAGATCGGCCAACTGAAAAATGAATCGGAGAAAATCTCCCACATTGTGGCGGTGATCAAGGAGATTGCCGACCAGACCAATCTGCTGGCACTAAATGCAGCAATCGAAGCGGCACGTGCCGGCGAAACCGGGCGCGGCTTTGCCGTGGTGGCGGATGAAGTGCGCAAGCTGGCAGAACGCACCGCGCATTCAACCGGCGAAATATCGCAAATGGTTGCCGCCATCCAGCAATCCACCACCCAGGTTGTTGCGGGTGTCGACCAGGGCGTTAAACTGGTGGATAGCAGCGTGAATCTGGCACACAAGGCCGGCGAAGCCATCACCAGCCTGCGCGACATGGCACAGAACGTGTCTACCTTTGTGCGCGAACTGGACCCGACCCTGAGCGAACAGTCGATGGCATCCAGCGATGTGGCGGTGAAAATCGAACAGATTTCCGGCCAGGCAGAACAGACCAGCCACACCGCCAGCGAAACCTCGGCTGCAGCCGCAGCGCTCAACGAAACGGCACAACGCATGCAACAGATTGTGGCGCGTTTTCAGATCTGATCACAATCACCGTGCCCAGCCCTGAAACAGGTTGACACCTGATTCTTGTAAAACGCCCGATGTACCACGTCGGGCGTTTTTTTATTGGTGCGCCCGGATGCAGATGCTCAAGATGACCGATGAGTGATGGAACAGTCGCTTGGATTTCATTGAATGGGTTTGCGTCAAGCCACCCGGCCGCTGCACTGTCGGCCGCCAATACGCACGATACCAAGCAGGCCCGGCGTCAGGCCTTGGACAAACTCGCCGCCCAAGCCCAAGAACTCAAGATGGGATACGATTTACAGCCCATATCCAGCAAAGGGTAGGGCGCAGTGCGGGCATGTACGTGGTCGCTTCCCACGACTGCAACCTATCAGCATCGCAGGACAAAGAACCATGTGTTGAAGTCGTGATCGGAAAACGCGTTGACAAGCCTGGTAGCGATTCATTCGGCAAAACTGCCCCCGACCGTTTCCGAAAAGTCGCCATGACGCAATTTTGACGCGCAGATTTTGGATTACATGGGGTTATTTGCGGGGTTTTGTTGCGTCAACATAAACAAAAAACGCCCGTTTTTAACAACAAAAACAGGAGTTTAATGTAACTCTACGCAGCAGGATAAAACTAGCAGTGGTGCCCAGGAAGAGACTCGAACTCTTACACCTCGCGGCGCTGGAACCTAAATCCAGTGCGTCTACCAATTCCGCCACCTGGGCACTTCAGAACATCATTGACGGTATTTTAGGCCAACGAAGGAGCGTGATTCTAAACGGATTGTGGCTCCCAGGCAATTGCGGCAGCAGCGGGCCGCCGCTTTTTGCATTAATCACGCACCACCTTGAACAGCACATCCCACACGCCGTGGCCCAGATTGAGGCCACGCTGCTCGAACTTGGTCAGCGGACGGAAATCCGGGCGCGGGGCATAGGCTTCTGCCGTATTGCGCAGCTGCGGGTTTTGCGACAACACTTCCAGCATCTGCTGTGCATATTCTTCCCAGTCGGTGGCCATGTGGATATAGGCACCGGTTTTCAGCCTGGAGACGATTTTTTCGACAAACGCCGGCTGCACCAGACGGCGTTTGTGGTGACGCTTTTTCGGCCACGGATCGGGAAAATACAGGTGAAAGCCATCCAGCGACTGCGGCGCAAGCATATTGTCGACCACTTCCACCGCATCGTGCCGAATCACGCGCAGATTGCTTACGCCGCGCTCATCGATCAACTTGAACAGATTGCCGACGCCGGGGCCATGCACTTCGATACCGAGGAAATCGGTGTCCGGCCGACGTGCAGCAATTTCGGCTGTGGCAGTGCCCATGCCGAAGCCGATTTCCAGCACTTTGGGCGCGCTGCGGCCAAACGCGGCATCCATATCCAGCGGCTGTGGCCGATATTCGATACCCCAACGCGGCATGCCGGCTTCGATGGCACGTAGTTGCGCGTCGGACAAATGCCCCTGACGCAACACGAAGGTGCGAATCGGACGCTGCGTAACGTCTTCAGGATTGGTGTAGACCGAACCAATCAACGGTTTTCTGCTGTCTGTCACTTGCCGATCAACCCGCTCATTGGCGAACTCGGATCGGCGCTATACAGCTTGCGCGGCATGCGGCCGGCAAGAAATGCATCACGACCAGCTTCCACCGCCTTTTTCATGGCACCGGCCATCAGCACCGGGTTTTGCGCATGGGCAATCGCCGTGTTCATCAATACGCCGTCACAACCCAGTTCCATCGCAATTGCGGCATCGGAAGCGGTGCCGACACCGGCATCGACCAGCACGGGTACTTTGCTTTGCTCGATGATCAGACGCAGATTCCAAGGGTTGAGGATACCCATGCCGGAGCCGATCAGCGAGGCCAGCGGCATGATGGCGCAACAGCCAATATCTTCCAGCTGTTTGGCGATGATCGGGTCGTCCGAGGTGTAGACCATCACGTCGAAGCCATCCTTGACCAGCGTTTCGGCGGCCTTGAGGGTTTCGATCACGTTCGGGAACAGCGTGTTCGGGTCACCCAGCACTTCCAGCTTCACCAGCTTGTGGCCATCCAGCAGTTCTCGCGCCAGGCGCAGTGTGCGCACGGCATCGTCGGCGCTGTAGCAGCCGGCGGTATTCGGCAGCAGGGTAAACTTGCTCGGCGGAATCGCATCCAGCAGGTTGGGCTGGCTCGGGTCTTGCCCGATATTGACGCGGCGAATCGCCAGCGTCACGATTTCCGCACCGCTGGCATCAATCGCCGCGCGGGTTTCGTCAAAATCCTTGTATTTGCCGGTGCCGACCAACAGGCGCGAGCCATAGGTCTTGCCAGCGATACAGAGCTGATCCATTAGATTGGCTTTCCTTCAGATTCAACCGCCGCCGACGGCGACGACAATTTCCAGCGAGTCTCCATGTTGCAGCAACACTGAATCAAACTGGCTGCGCGGCAGGATATCGCCATTGTGTTCGACTGCAAGCCGCTTGCCTTGCAGCTCCAGTTGCTGCAACAGCTGGCCGACGGAGAGGCCGCGGGCAAACTCGCGCGGCTGACCGTTCAACGACAGGGTAATGTGGTCCATGATGAAGCGGATTCGATAAAGAGCGGGATTCTAACATGCGTGACGCGTGCGTCCGTGCGCATCAGGCAACAGCAGCACGGATGCGGTTGATGCGCACCACCACCTGCAGTTGCCGCAAGGCTTTCATCACCCGCGCCAGATGGCTGCGATTTTCCACCTGCAGGGTGAAATTGAGCGTGGTGTAGGCTGTGCGGCCTTCTTCGTCTTCCATGTGCACGTTCTGGATGTTTGCACCATCGTCGGCAATTGCGGCAGCAATCTGTGCCAGCGCCCCGCGCTCGTGCACTGCCAGCACCTTGACGTTGACGTCAAACATGCGCTTCACCGCCTGATCCCACTGCACGTCGAGCATTTTTTCCGGATCGGGGCGGCTCTTGCGCAAGTGCGGGCAATCATGCGTGTGCACAATCAGGCCCTGCCCCTTCTTGATCAGGCCGATGATCGGATCACCGGGAATCGGACTGCAACAGCCGGCAAACTGCACTGCCATGCCCTCGGTGCCATGAATTGTTATCGGATCAGGCTTGCGCGGTGCATCAGCAGGTTGAACTTGCCCACCCGTCGCCACCAGACGCCGTGCCACCACCACCGGCAGGCGTTTGCCCAAGCCAATGTCAGACAGAATCTCCTGCCGCGTTTTCTCGCCGGCCTCGTCACGCAGAAAACGTTCCCACAATGCCGCGTCGATCGGATTCGCCGGCTTCAGCGCCGCCAGGGCCTGCTGCAGCAAACGCTCGCCAAGCGCCACCGATTCTTCGTAACGCATGGTTTTCAGATAATGGCGGATATGCGAACGCGCCTTGCCGGTGGCCACAAAATTGAGCCAGGCCGGATTGGGCTTGGAAGTGCTGGCGGTGATGATTTCCACACGATCGCCATTGCGCAGCACGGTGCGCAATGGCATCAACTCGTAGTTAATCTTGGCAGCAATGCAGCGGTTGCCAATGTCGGTATGCACCGCATAGGCAAAGTCCACGGCAGTTGCGCCCTGCGGCAGCGACAGGATTTTGCCCTTGGGGGTGAACACATACACTTCGTCCGGAAACAGATCGACCTTGATGTGCTCCAGAAACTCGACCGAATCGCCGCTCTGCGACTGGATTTCCAGCAGGCTTTTCAGCCACTGATGGGTTTTCTGCTGTACTTCGTTGATGCTGACATTACCGGATTTGTAGATCCAGTGCGAAGCCACACCCGCTTCAGCAACCTTGTGCATTTCCTGAGTGCGGATCTGCACCTCCACCGGTGTGCCATAGGGGCCAAACAAGGTGGTATGCACCGACTGGTAGCCGTTGGCCTTGGGGATGGCGATGTAATCCTTGAACTTGCCTGGAATCGGCTTGTACAAGCCATGCAGAGCACCCAATGTCAGGTAGCAATGCGGCACATCCTTGACGATCACGCGGAATCCGTAGATATCCAGCACTTGCGAGAAGGTGAGGTGTTTCTCCTGCATCTTCTTGTAAATACTGAACAAATGTTTTTCGCGGCCGTTAACGTTGGCATCGATACCGGAATCCTCCAGCTTGTGGCGGATGGCATCAAGAATCTTGCCGACCACTTCGCGCCGGTTGCCCCGCGCCGCCTTGAGCGCTTTGGACAACACCAGATAGCGATGCGGGTGGACATAGCGGAAACTCAGGTCTTCCAGCTCCTGATACACCGCGTTGAGACCGATGCGGTTGGCGATCGGCGCATAGATGTCCATGGTCTCCTTGGCAATGCGCTTCTGTTTGTCTGGCGCCATCGCTTCCAGCGTCTGCATATTGTGCATACGGTCAGCCAGTTTGATGAGGATGACGCGAATATCGCGCGCCATCGCCAGCAGCATCTTGCGGAAGTTTTCTGCCTGCGCGTCCTCCTTGGTCTGGAACTCCAGTCGCTCCAGTTTTGATAAACCATCCACCAGCTCCGCCACGGGCTTGCCGAACTGCTCTGCCAGCTCCAGCTTGGTGACTCCGGAATCTTCCATCACATCGTGCAGCAAGGCGGCAATCAGCGCCTGATGATCCATGAACCAGTCAGCGAGAATCGACGCAACAGCAACCGGATGGGTGATGTAGGGCTCGCCACTCTTGCGGAATTGCCCTTCATGCGCCCGCTCGCCAAAACGATAAGCAGTCTTGATCAGATCAACATCATCTAGTTCCAGATAGGTGGCAACCTTGTCGAACAAGGCTTGCGCCGCCGGCAGAATTGGCGGTAACGGAGAGGAAACCTGACAGGAGGGGGAGGCAGAGGCACCAAGCATGGTCTACATCCAACAGGAATTGGTCGTATGCAACATGATCGCCGCCAATTGCGGCATCACTTGCGCCACACCACGACCAACGGCGCAACGCAAGCGGCAGCAGTCAATCGCGAATCAAGCCTGACCGCGGTTGAGGATTTCCAGACCAACGTAGCCGGCAGCAATTTCACGCAGCGCAGTCACAGTGTACTTGTCTTTACCGGCATCCACATACGGCGTGGCACCGTTAGCCAGCTGGCGAGCACGATAAGTTGCAGCCAGAGTCAGATCGAAGCGGTTGGAAATCTTGTGCAGACACTCATCTACAGTAATACGAGCCATGATATACCTCTCAAAAATGGAAAACAGCAAGTCTGCATCACAGGCCTGCCGGAATGAATCCGGCGCTCAGCCTTTCAGGGCTGAAAACAACGCCGCATATTTGGCACTCTGCCGGGCGATCCCCAGACGCGGAGCGCGGACCAGGCTGATCAGATCCTTGATTGCCTCGTCCATCACTTCATTGACAATGACAAAATCGAATTCGTCCACATGGGTGATCTCTTCCCGCGCCGACGCCATGCGTTTGGAGATGGATTCCTCGCTATCGGTGCCGCGGCCACGCAAACGCTGCTCCAGCGCCTGCAGCGAAGGAGGCAAGATGAACACCCCAATCGCCTGCGGAAACAGCTTACGCACCTGTTGCGCCCCCTGCCAGTCGATTTCCAGCAGAATGTCGTTGCCGGCGTCCAGTTGCTGCTGAATCCACAGCTGCGAGGTGCCATAGAAATTGCCATAAACTTCGGCACTTTCCAGAAACTCACTGCGCTGCAGCATAGCGATAAACGCTTCGCGGCTGACAAAATGGTAATTTATACCGTCGATTTCGCCTTCGCGCGGCGCCCGTGTGGTGTAAGAAACCGACAGCTTGATTTGTTGATCGGCAGCGAGCAAAGCCGCTACCAGAGTGGTTTTACCCGCGCCGGACGGCGCCGTAACCACAAAAATGTTTCCCTGTTGCATAGTCCAGCCGTACTCTGCCCCAAACGGGCAACGCAAAGCGGAAGATTACCATATCCGCCAGCGTTTATTAAGGAACTCTGACATTGGCTGCCAGACCCTGGCAACTTGATTACTCAATATTCTGGATCTGCTCACGAATCTGCTCGATCAACACTTTCAGCTCCATCGCTGTCTGCGAAACTTCGCTCGACACCGATTTGGAACCCAGCGTATTCGCCTCACGGTTCAACTCCTGCAGCAGGAAGTCGAGGCGCTTGCCAACAGCACCGCCAGTTTTGACAATACGGCGCAACTCGGCCATGTGGGTCTGCAGACGTCCGATTTCCTCGTCGACATCGATTTTCTGTGCAAACAAGGCGAATTCCTGGCGCAGACGGTCGTCTTCGGTGTTGAGCATCGCGTCTTTCAGGCGCAGTGTCAGTTTTTCCTGATAGGCAGCCACCAGCGCCGGGATTTTCGGCTTGACGGTTTCCACCAGCGCTTCCATCGAAATCACGCGATCCAGAATCAATGCCACCAGCTTTTCGCCCTCGCGGCGGCGCGTTGCGGTGAAGTCGTCCAGCGCCTGACGCAATAACTCCAGCGCAATCTGCTGCAACGTTTCGCCGGAGACTTCCTGCGTTTGCAGAATACCGGGCCAGCGCAGAATTTCGCCAATTTTCAGCTCGCCAACTTCGGGACGGATGGCCCTGACAGATTCGGATACGGCAAACAGCTGGCCGATCATATCCATATTCAGCTGCAACGAAGTTTGCGCCTCAGCTGGACGATTAAAGGAAATCCTTACCTCGACCTTGCCACGGCTCAGTCGACTGGCAATCAATTCACGACATTGTGGTTCGATGGCGCGCACTTCATCCGGAGAACGGAACATCACCTCCAGATAACGATGGTTCACCGCACGCATCTCCAACACCAGCGATGCGCCCTGCAATTCACGGCTGGCATTGGCGTAGCCAGTCATACTGCTTATCATTAACCTACTCCCTTGATGGAATTCCCCAGCGATTAGCCGCTCCACATCCGCTGACCAATGCTCTATATTAGAGACAGCTGATTGGCGCCTTTACTTCGGCACCGATTGAAACCACAATAAACGTGGATAGACTCAACAAGTATAAACCATGAGCAACAGGCTATCTGCGCCAGTCGTGATTTGTTGCGGCGCCAAAGCGTAACAAACTTCGCCCGGTGTGCCCCTTTAGCCCTCAGGAACAGAATAAAGATCCATGTCGAGCCAAACCAATCTTGCCCTGCCCCGCGGCTATCAGCTGCTGAACTACACGGTGGTGAAACAACTGAGCGCCGGCGGCTTCAGCATTGTCTACCTGGCTCAGGATGAAAACGACAAGCCGGTGGCGATCAAGGAATACCTGCCGAATTCGCTGGCATTGCGCCAGGATGGCGACAAGGTAGTGGCAACCTCACCGGAAAAAATGGCCACCTTCAAATTCGGTCTGAAGTGTTTTTTTGAAGAAGGCAAAACCCTGGCGCATATCCAACATCCAAATGTGGTGCGCGTGTTGAATTTTTTTCGTGCCAACGAAACCGTCTACATGGTGATGGAATACGAGCGCGGCCGGACTTTGCAGCGAGAAATCCAGCTCCATGGATCGGTACGGGAAGACATCATCCGCCACGTTTTTCATCACATGCTCAATGGCTTGCGCGAGGTTCACCTGCACAAACTGCTGCATCTCGATATCAAGCCAGCCAATATCTATATCCGTCGTGACAGCTCGCCCGTTCTGCTGGATTTTGGTTCGGCACGCCAGACGCTGACCAGTGAAGTCAAACGTTTTACGCCCATGTACACCCCTGGATTTGCCGCACCAGAGCAATACAAAGGCCGCGAAAACCTTGGCCCCTGGACCGACATATACAGTATTGGCGCCAGCATTTTTGCCTGTATGGCGGGCTTCGCACCACAAGCGGCAGATGCACGCCTAGAAGATGACCGACTGGTATCGGCAAAAAAGCTCTGGAGCGGCAAATATTCCAACGAACTTCTGGAAATTGTCGACTGGTGCCTGCATATGAACTATCTGGATCGACCACAAAGCGTACACTCACTGCAGAAAGCGCTGTCGCCCAAAGTACCCGAGATTGCCCCCAAGGCCTCGATGCTCGACAATCTGAAAAAGTCGCTGGCCCGCATTCGTATGCGTTGAAATAAAACACCTGTCAGTGTGGCATCAATCCAGTATAATTATTCCGTTTTCATAAATTCGACCGAATCACGAGCGGCACCAGCATGAAATTTTCGATTTACCAGGAAAGCCGTCGCGGCGGTCGCAAATACAATCAGGATCGGGTAGGTTACTCCTACAGCCGCGACTCGCTGATGCTGGTGGTGGCAGACGGCATGGGCGGGCACCTGCATGGCGAGGTCGCCGCGCAGATCACCGTTGAACTGCTGGCAGAGTTGTTTCAGAAAAAGGCCAAACCGGTCATCAGCTCTCCAGGCAGCTTCCTGACCGACTCTTTAAACAAGGCGCACGACGCCATTCTTGCCTATTCCAACAATCACAACCTGCTGGAAACGCCGCGCACCACCTGCGTTGCATGCCTGATTCAGGACGGCATGGCTTACTGGGCACATGTGGGCGATTCACGCCTTTATCTGGTACGTAAAGGGCAACTGATCGCACAGACCAAGGATCACTCCAAGGTTCAGCAAATGGTCGACAGCGGCGTGCTGACCGAAGCCGAAGCGCAGGTCCATCCGGAACGCAACAAGATCTATAACTGCCTGGGCGGCCTGCACCCGCCAGAAGTAGAGCTGGGCGGCAAGACCGCATTACATGAAAACGACTCGGTATTACTCAGCAGCGACGGTTTCTGGGGTCCCTTGAACATAGACGAAGTCTGCGGCTATCTTGGCAATTACCCGGCAATGTATGCCCTGCCGCAATTGATGGACCAGGCCGAGTTGCGCGCAGGCAAACACAGTGACAACCTGTCGGTGCTGGGCATCACTTGGCTGGAAGAAGACACCGCGGCAGACGATGGACCGACCACCATCCAGACCAAGACCATGCCGCTGGACAGCTTTACCACCAAATTGAAGGAACTGGACGCGGAACAGATACTCAAAGGGGACCGCGACGTGACCGAAATGGATATCGAAGCAGCGATTGCAGAAATCAAGTCCACCATCGAGAAGTATTCGAAGTAGAATTGCCGGACTAACCTCAAGCACACGCCAGCACTGCAAGCTGGCGTTGTTATTTCCAGCACAGCAACAGGAATTCAGCATGCGCCCAAGCCAACGTCAGCCAGATCAATTGCGTCACGTTCATCTTACCCGCCGCTACACCAAACACGCAGAAGGTTCGGTGCTGGTTGAGTTTGGCGACACCAAAGTCATTTGCACTGTCAGCATTGAAGAAAGCGTTCCGCCGTTCCTGCGCGAAAAGAACCAGGGCTGGATCACAGCCGAATATGGCATGCTCCCGCGCTCCACCGGATCGCGCATGCGCCGGGAATCGTCTGCCGGAAAACAATCTGGCCGCACACAGGAAATCCAGCGACTGATCGGCCGCTCGCTACGCGCCGTGGTGGATATGGAAAAGCTGGGTGCACGCACCTTGCAGATTGACTGCGACGTAATTCAGGCCGATGGCGGTACCCGCACCGCAAGTATTACCGGCGCATTCGTCGCCCTGTACGATGCATTAACCGGCCTGCAAGCAGCCGGAAAACTCGCCCAATGGCCGCTGCGAGACTTTGTCGCAGCCATCTCGGTTGGCGTCTACAATGGCGTGCCGGTGCTGGACCTGGATTACGACGAGGATTCGGCTTGCGAGACCGATATGAACGTTGTGATGACGGGCGATGGCAACTTTGTCGAAATTCAGGGCACGGCAGAAGGCGCGCCATTCAGCCGAATGGAAATGAACAACATGCTGGATCTGGCACAAGCAGGCATTACCCGCCTGATCGACATCCAGAAAGCCGCACTCGGCGTATAAGCCCTGCAGGCACGCTGATTTCTCGACAAGCCGGATAAATGCGGTGCGCTGAGTATTGCATGGCCACACCACTTGCCAATTGCCCGATCAGACGGGACATATCTTTACCCAGGCGGGTCTACGCACGCTTCGTGCGCGAAACAGATCCAGGCAGAGCAACGCGGAGTTCACCGCGTTACTCGCTTGCGGACAACCTCAACCGGGGTTGTCCAGATATTTTTCCAGCGGCTCCACGTGGATTGTCACCGTTGTCTTGCTAAGCCTGCGTTCAATGGCATCTTCCAACTGATCACACAAATCGTGTGCAACGGCAACCGACGTATCGCCAGGCAAAAGTAAATTGAATTCAATAAAGCGCCTGGAACCTGATTTGCGACTGCGAAGCTGATTGTAGGAATAACAGACACCAATGGACTGTTCGATGCTGGTGCGAATTTGCCTGACATCTTCAACAGGCAAAGTTGTATCCATCAATCCGTCCATGGAACGGCGCAGCAGGTCAAAGCCGGTGTGGATAATGTTCAATGCCACCAGTATCGCAACAATAGGATCCAGCACTTGCCAATCTGCTGGCGCAAACACCAAAACGCACAAGCCCACGGCAACGCCAACAGAAGTCCAGACATCTGTCAGCAAGTGCCTGGCATCCGCTTCCAGCGTAATCGAATCGTACTGCCTGGCCGCACGTAGCATATATTGTGCGACACCAAAATTGATTGCCGATACCGCCAGAGATATCAATACACCCTGGGTAATATTGCTCAAGGGTTGTTGGACATTAAAGCGCTCCCAGGCAGCCCAGATGATGGAAATGGCCGCCACAATGATCAATGCCCCCTCTACGCCACTGGAAAAATACTCTGCTTTATCATGGCCGTAAGGATGGTTCTCATCTGCCGGCCGCGCCACGACAGTCAGCACCAGCAAGGCAACCAGGCCCGCACTCAGATTAACGAAAGACTCCATGGCATCAGAAAACAGGCTGACCGAATCAGTCAGATAATAGGCAGAGAACTTCAGCAGCAAGGTGGCAACTGACGCACCAACAGACAACCAAGCCACCCGATGTATCGGCAACATCACGACACCCCTAGCAAAAATGGCAACGCCGCTCTGGATAAGCGGCGTCGATAGATACCTATACGCTGTTTCGGCTGGCACAAGTGCCCCACATCAAGTCGACGGATGTAAACCAACGGCCGTTAACCCTAGGGAAGCGCTGATTTATTGGCTGCGCGGGCGAATTGCGGCGTCGCGCGGTGCTCGA
>JAUPTR010000076.1 GCA_030917985.1 Pseudomonadota bacterium
AACGTCGTGACAATCTGCTGCTGGCCTTGAGCATGCAACGTGGCAAGCTGGGCCTGGCGTGGCTGTCGCTGTCTTCCGGGCAATTCCGCTTGATGGAATCGTCGGCTGACAATTTGTTGTCGGAGCTGGATCGTATCCGCCCGGCAGAAATCCTGCTGCCGGACGATTTATCGCTGCCGGTGCTGGATGGCTTGGGCGTGCCGTGCCGCCGCCTGCACCCGTGGCAATTTGATCGTGACAGCGCGCTACGGGTGTTGACCACGCATTTTGCCACGCATGACCTGAACGGTTTTGGTTGCCAGGAAATGACATTGGCGCTGGGGGCTGCCGGTGCCTTGTTCGATTATGCGCGCCAGACCCAGGGCAGCAGCCTGCCGCATGTGGTGGGCCTGATTGCCGAATCGGCGCAGCAATATCTGGCATTGGATGCCGCGACCCGGCGCAATCTGGAGCTGACCGAAACCATCCGCAACGAACCGGCGCCAACTTTGATGTCTGCGCTCGATAGCTGCGCCAGCAGCATGGGCTCGCGTTTATTGCGCCACTGGCTGCATCATCCGTTGCGTGATCAGGGGGCGATTGTTGCGCGCCAGGAAGTGGTGGAAAGCCTGCGCCAAAGCCCGCAACTGGATGAGCTGCGTCAGCATTTGCGCTGCATCGCCGATATTGAACGCATCAACGCCCGGATTGCCTTGCGTAGTGCCCGCCCGCGTGATCTATCGAGTTTGCGCGATAGCCTGCTGCAGTTGCCGCAACTCCTTACCCTGCTGCCAGAGGTGATTCCGGCGCTGTTGCAGCCATTCCGCAGCTTGCTGGCCCAGCCATTTGCCGCAGCCGATCTGCTGCAACAGTCTTTGTTGCCTGAGCCGTCGGTGTTGCTGCGCGAGGGTGGGGTGATTGCGACTGGCTTTAATGCCGAGCTGGACGAGTTGCGCGCCATCCAGACCGATTGCGGGCAGTTTCTTGCCGACCTGGAGGCGCGTGAAAAAGCCCGCTCCGGTATCAGCACCCTCAAGGTTGAATACAACAAGGTGCATGGCTTCTATATCGAAGTCAGCCGGGCACAGGCAGACAATGTGCCGGATGATTACCGCCGGCGGCAGACGCTGAAAAATGCCGAACGCTACATTACCCCCGAACTGAAAACCTTCGAAGACAAGGCGTTATCCGCACAAGATCGCGCACTGGCACTGGAAAAGCGTCTGTACGAAGATCTGCTGGAGCAGTTGCAGCCACATATCGGCTTGTTGCAGCAATTGGCGGGCTACATCGCGCAGCTCGACGTGCTGGCCTGTTTCGCCGAGCGCTCGTTGTTTTGCAACTATGTTCGACCACAGCTGCATGCCGGTCATGGCATCGAAATCCGTGGCGGCCGTCACCCGGTGGTGGAAACCCAGATCGACAGCTTTATTGCCAACGACACCCTGCTGACCCCGACCCGCCGCATGTTGCTGATCACCGGCCCGAACATGGGCGGTAAATCGACCTATATGCGGCAGACTGCGCTGATCACGCTGCTGGCTTATGTCGGTAGCTATGTGCCGGCCGTTGAGGCGCGTATCGGCCGTATTGACCGGATCTTCACCCGGATTGGCGCTTCCGACGACCTGGCGGGTGGCCGTTCGACCTTCATGGTTGAAATGACCGAAACTGCCAATATCCTGCACCATGCCAGTGATGAAAGCCTGGTGTTGATGGATGAAGTCGGGCGGGGTACCTCGACGTTTGACGGTTTGGCGCTGGCCTGGGCAATTGCCCGCCACCTGCTCGACAAGAGCCGCGCCGCAACCCTGTTTGCCACGCATTATTTCGAATTGACGCGGCTGGCGCTGGATTATCCGCAACTGGCCAATGTGCATCTGGATGCGGTTGAGCACAAGGACAGCATTGTGTTTCTGCATGCGGTGCAGGAAGGCCCGGCGAGCCAGAGTTACGGGGTGCAGGTGGCGCAGTTGGCTGGGGTGCCGGCACCGGTGATTCGCGCCGCAAAAAAATATCTGGCAGAGCTGGAGCAGCAGAGCGCCGGCCAGGCACTGCAGGGGGATTTGTTTGCGATTCCTCTGCCACTGAGCGAGCCGGAAGTCATTGAGGATCCGGCATTACCGTTGCTTGACCGTTTGTCGGAAATCGATCCCGATGAGGTTTCGCCGCGCGCCGCTCTGGCGCTGCTTTACGAGCTCAAGGCACTGTCCGGTAAATAACTTTTTACAGATTTTTACTTTGCAAATGACATGCTGGCTGCCTAGACTGAATTTAACGTCACATATGATGATGTGCTAAATCGGCTAGGTTGCTGATTGGCAAAACAATAAGAACCAGCACAGGGATGCAACCATTTTTGGGGACTTAAATCATGTATGGAAGCACCAACCTGAATGAACTCAATGACGAGAGCACTTTGGATGCTGTGGTCAGGCTGATTGGCAATCCCGCCAGTGGCGAGTTGTATCTGAGTGATATTCGCAGCAAGGCTGCGGTTTCACTGGAGCGTTATGGCCGTTATCTGGCCGAACTGTTTCGCGAACATTGCATTACCGTGCCGCCCGCAGTCAATTTGCAGGCCGGATTGGGGGGTGAGGTAAAAGTGGTGGGTGATCACCCGGAAAGAGCCGTGGTTGAGCGCCTGTTCAAAAATAATCAGAAATTGATCAAGGGCTTCAAGGAACTGGAGGTCGTGCATGAAATTATCCGCACCCAGGAAGAAGCCATGCTCAATCAGCAATTGCGGCAACGTAATCCTGGCGCCGCTGCCCAACTGGAAGCGAATGCCGGTGTACCGCTTTTCAATCTGGGTATCACCAGTGGCGGCGCCTTGGCGTTTTTCTCGCAAGCCAGCAACTGACTCGTATTGCAAGCATGAAAAAGGCCGGATAATCCGGCCTTTTTCGTTGTCTGCTTCAGCGTGTCAGGAGTGCACCGCCAAGGTATTGGCCTAGTGCGACAGGCAACTCGGCAAAGAAGTCCGGGCGCAACACCTTGAATTTCTCGTTCTGCTCCAGCAAGGGTTTAACGTTATCGGGCCAGTCAAGCATTTGCCACAGGCCGATGGTCAACCCATACACTCGCAGCAGCGTGGTGGCGCCCTCGCCCTTGTGG
>JAUPTR010000077.1 GCA_030917985.1 Pseudomonadota bacterium
GGTGTGTGGGCGCTGGTGTTGTACGCACGTTGAATGCATACATCAGCCTTCTGCCAATAAAAAAGCGAGCCGCCAGGTGCTCGCTTTTTTTATTTGCAGAAGGTGAGAATCAGACTGCCTGTTCGTCGGTCTCGCCGGTGCGGATACGTACCACCTGTTCAACCGGCATCACGAAAATCTTGCCGTCACCGATCTTGCCGGTGCGGGCGGCCTTGATGATGGCCTCGATGGCCGGCTCTACCTGTGCCTCGGTCACAACCAGCTCGAGTTTGACCTTGGGCAGAAAATCCACCACGTATTCTGCTCCGCGATACAGTTCGGTGTGGCCTTTCTGGCGACCGAAACCCTTGACTTCAGTGACGGTCAGGCCGGTCACGCCGATTTCCGACAGTGCCTCGCGTACTTCGTCGAGTTTGAAAGGCTTGATGACTGCTTCGATTTTTTTCATGGCCGGTTCCCCTGAAACGCATTTTCAACCGCCGGAGTATAGCTGCTTGTGCCCGCGCCGCAAACCGCAGCGCGGATTTGGGCCGACTACAGTCCGTTCGGATATTGACTTGTTATCGGATAACGCCAGTCCTTGCCAAAGCCGCGCGGCGTGATTCTCACCCCCACCGGTGCCTGACGTCGCTTGTATTCGTTGATTTTGATCAGCTTGACCACACGCTTGACATCAGCCTCGGCAAAGCCCGCCTGAATGATTTCTGCGACCGATTTGTTTTCCTCGACGTAGGCCATCATGATTGCGTCCAGCACATCGTAAGGTGGCAGCGAATCCTGATCGGTCTGATCGGGGCGCAGCTCGGCTGATGGCGGGCGGGTGATGATGCGTTCCGGAATAACCCTGCCAACCGAGTTGCGGTAGTTGGAAAGGCGGTACACCAGTGTTTTTGCAACGTCCTTGAGCACCGCAAAGCCACCGGCCATGTCGCCATACAGCGTGGCATAACCAACAGTCATCTCCGATTTGTTGCCGGTGGTCAACACCACGCGGCCGCTCTTGTTGGACATGGCCATCAGCAGCGTGCCGCGTACCCGTGCCTGGATGTTCTCTTCAGTGGTATCAACCGGCAGCCCGGCGAACTCGCCAGACAGTGCGTGCAGAAAGCTGTCGAAAACCGGCTTGATCGGGATTTCGCTATAGTGGCAACCAAGGATATTGATCATTTCGCGCGAATCGTTGACGCTGATGTCGGCGGTGTATTGTGACGGCATCATCACCGCATGTACCCGGTCAGGGCCGAGGGCATCCACTGCAATGGCCAGTGTCAGTGCCGAATCGATGCCGCCAGACAGACCCAGCAGCACACCCTTGAAGCCATTCTTGGCGACGTAATCGCGGACACCCACGCACAGTGCCTGGTACACCGCTTGTTCCACGCCCATCGGTGGCTGGGTGGCGGCTGCCAGCCAGTTTCCATGCTGGAACTGGTGCAGGCTCAATACATCGTCAAAATGCGGCAGTTCGGCGGCAATGTCGCCATTGGCATTCATCAGGAACGAGCCGCCATCGAATACCAGCTCATCCTGCCCGCCGGTGAGGTTGCAATAGGCAATCGGCAGTCCGGTTTCCTGCACCCGCTGGCGAATCACGCCAACCCGGCGTTTTTGTTTGTCGATATGGAATGGTGATGCATTCGGCACCACCAGCAGTTCCGCGCCGGCATGTTTGGCCAGCATGGCTGCCTGCGGCTGCCACACGTCTTCGCAAATGGCAATCCCAACCTTGAGCCCGGCGATTTCGACCACACAGGCATGGCTGCCCGATTCGAAATAACGTTTTTCGTCGAACACTTCATTATTCGGCAGCGAAATCTTGCGGTAAGTGGCGATGATTTTGCCATTACGCACGATTGATGCTGCGTTGTAGCGCTTGCCGCGCTCCTGCAGCGGATAACTGACCAGCACGGCGATGCCATGTGTTTCGGCAGCGATGCGGATGACCTGGCTGGCGCAATCGACATAAAATGCCGGGCGCAGCAACAGGTCTTCCGGCGGATATCCGCACAGCGAAAATTCCGGGGTCAGCAGCAGGTCCGCACCCTGTTCGCGGGCGCGGTGGATGTATTCGATAATCTTGTCGGCATTGCCGGCCAGATCGCCGACAGTAGGATTAAATTGCGCGATGGCGAGTTTCATTGCTACTCCAAGGGGGTGGATTGGAACACCCGATGTCGCAGATTATACCGTGCTGCGCGGGCAGCGTGATGCTGCAGCGGGCTGCATGCTGGCGGCAGGGGTGTGTGCTGAAACAAGCAAAGCAATAAGCGCGCCAAACGCTGTTAAGCTCTGCTGGCGGGATGCTGATAAAGTGCTTGCGGAAGCGGGCAATATTTTTTATGCTTGCTGTCAATCAAACACTTGTTTGAATTTCGGCTGGGCAAATCACCCGGCTTTTGATCGGTTTCCGTGGTGCCGCATGGCCAGCCACGGGAGCGTTACTAATCAAGTAGGGGAGATATCCATGTCGCTGCCGCAAAATGTTGCTGAATTGTTCGCCGGTATGCCGGCCCGTCTGAAAGCCGCTGAAGCTGCTGATAAAAACAGCGTGTTCCACTTCGATCTGTCGGGTGAAGACGGTGGTCAGTACACGGTTAAGGTAGAAGGTGGCGCCTGTACCATCGAATCCGGTCTGAATGGCGAAGCCAAATGTGCTGTTAGCGCAACTGCCGCTGATTTCATGGACATTGAACTGGGCAAGCTGCGCCCGGAAATGGCATTCATGATGGGCAAGATCAAGATTTCCAACCTGCCGGAAATGATGACCTTCATGCAGCTGTTCACCAAGCTGGCCTGATACTGTCTTGCCTGGTGCGCACACCGGGGGACAAACAAAAAACGCACCTTCCGGGTGCGTTTTTTGTTCTGGCTCCGATGATCAGCAATGGTATTCAGCACATGTGCTGTCCACCGTTCATCGCAATATTGGCACCAGTCATGAAGCTTGCGTCGTCAGATGCAATGAATGCCACCAGTGCGGCAATCTCTTCCGGCTTGCCCAGCCTGCCAACCGGAATGCCGGCAATGATCTGGTTGCGTACTTCCTCTTTGACTGCCATCACCATTTCCGTACCAATATATCCGGGCGAGATGGTGTTGACCGTGATGCCTTTTTTCGCCACTTCCTGTGCCAGCGCCATGCTGAAGCCATGCACCCCGGCTTTGGCCGCCGAATAATTGGTCTGGCCGAACTGGCCTTTCTGGCCGTTGATGGACGAGATGTTGATCACGCGTCCCCAGTTGGCCTCACACATATCGTCCAGCACCTGACGGGTGACATTGAACACACTGTCCAGATTGGTGCGCAAGACATCATCCCAAGCTGATTTTTCCATCTTCTGCATACGCCCATCACGCGTAATGCCAGCGTTGTTGACGAGAATGCCAACCGGGCCAAGCTCATCCCGCACCCGCTTGACCATGGAGGCGCATGAGTCAAAATTGCTGACGTCACACTGGTAGGTTGCAATATCAAAACCCTGTTCACGCATTCTGGCTTGCCAGTCTGCATGTTTGCCCGGCGTGCTGTAGGTGGTGACCACCCGATGCCCTGCCTCGGCCAGACGTTTGCAGATTGCTGTGCCAATGCCGCCCATACCGCCAGTTACCAACGCAATTTTCTGTGTCATTGTTGTCTCCTTTGTAGAAAGCTTCTGTTGTTGCCGCTTTGCCGGCTGTTTAGCGTTGCGCAGTCAGGCCTTGAAACAAAGCGGCGAAATTAGCAGGGCTTCATTACATTTTTTTTATGATTTAACGAATCGCCCAGAGCGTCTGTTAGCCATTTGTGCTTGTCTGTTGATCCCGGTTCAGCCCAGGATCAGGCTGGCAGGCTGTCGGACGTGATACTGATCTGCTGAGCCAGCGGAAGACACGATCCATTTATGCCAGTTTTGTCATCCGGCTCGTCATGATCAATCAAGCCCGAAACGCTGCCGACAGGCCATACGGTTTTTCCCGTAGATTGTTGTTCTGTATGAGATCAGCATAGCAATTATGGCGTTTTGCCGGCTTGCCCCAAATCAACTTGTTTCGATATCGATACGGGGCTGAGGTATGGTTTTATCGGCCAGCCTGAACGGCTTGCCCGGCTATAATGACTGCTCGATTCAAGCGCGAGCCTGCCGATGGACGAAATGGACCTGAATGTAGCCACTGCACTGGATGCGGTTGGCGGAGACGATGAACTGCTGGCGCAGGTGATGCAGGTATTCATCGATACGGCTCCACCCCTTTGGCAGGCGTTGGCAAGCCCCGATATCGGCGATGCCGACGCGCAGCAGATTGCGCATCGGCTCAAGGGTGGCGCAGGTAGTATTGGTGCGCAACGTCTGGCAAATTGCGTGGCTGATATCGAGAAAATCATCAGGCAAGGGCAGGGCGCAGGTTGGCGGCACTTGCAGCCACAATTGCTGCAGTTGGGCGAACAGGTGCAGGTATGCGTCCGCGGTTATTTGTCAAAGCGCTTAAAACGGGCTTAAATTGAGGCGGGGCGTGCTATCCATGCAGCCAAGGAGAACCTTATGAATATGACAGTACGGCGTGCGATCGTACTGGCGGTAATTGTTGGCTTGCTGATTCCTTCGGCAATCATCGGCTTTTTCACGCTGCAGGGGCAACGTGATGCATTGACCGAGCAACTGAAGAAGGATCACGTGCGCCTGACCGACATCCTGGTGCTGGGTATGCAGGAGCCTTTGTGGAATCTCAGTGCTGACGCGGGCATGCCCTTGCTGAATTCCATCATGGATGATGACCGGGTGGTGCGGGTGATGGTGACCGACCCCGCTCTGGGCGTGTTTCTGCAGGCCGAAAGGCCGGAGCGCCGCCGTGGCCAGTTATTTCAGCAGCGCAAGACCGTGGTGTACCAGGGCAGCGAAATCGGCCAGGTGATGGTGGAAATGGACAGCGGCATGCTGGAAGCAATGTTGGCCAATGACCGCAACAAATTGCTGCTTACGCTTGCCGGACAGCTGCTGGTCAGCCTGGCGCTGATCGTGGTGCTGATGCAGGCACGTATCGTGCGGCCGCTGTTGCGCCTGATTCAGGATTCACAGCGGCTCGCCTTGCGCGAACTGGATCAGCCCTTCGTCTGGGCGGCGCGTGATGAGATGGGGGCACTCGGCCGCAGTCTGGAAACCACCCGCCAATCCTTGCAAACCCTGTTCGGCGAGCTGGAAAACAAGAATCGTGCGCTGGAGAGCGATATTGCCGTGCGCAAGCAGGTGGAAAACCAGTTGCGCGTCAGTGAAGAACGTTACCGGCGTCTGGTTGAATCCACCCGCGTGATTCCGTGGGAAGCGCAGGCCGGCACCTGGCGTTTCAGCTATGTCGGCCCACAGGCGGAAACCCTGCTTGGGTATCCCTTGTCGATGTGGTATCAGGAAGGCTTCCTGACCAGCTATCTGCACCCGGAATACCGCCATCTTGCCTACCAGATCTTCGGCGACAGCCAGCCGGATCAGGCCGAGCGCGAGTTCGAATGCAAGCTGCTGGCTGCCGATGGCCGCAGTGTCTGGGTTTCCATGCTGGCTTCGGTGTTGCAGGGCAAAGGCGGGGAGCGTTACCTGCAGGGCTATTTCATCGATGTTACCAGCCGCAAGAAAGTGGAAGAGGAGCTGATCCACTATCGCAGCCACCTGGAAGATCTGGTGCAGGCGCGTACTGCTGAGCTGGCATCGGCCAACAATGAGCTGCAGGCGTTCAGTTATTCCGTGTCGCACGATTTGCGTGCGCCGCTGCGCACCGTTGATGGCTTTGGTCAGGCACTGATCGAGGATTACGCCGACAAGCTCGACGAGCAGGGGCGCGACTATATCAACCGGATGCGTCGTGCCACCCAGCGCATGGGGGAGCTGATCGACACGCTGCTGAATCTGGCACGCCTGGCCAGAAGCGAGATGCATTGCGAAATTCTCAGCCTGTCTTTGCTGGTGCAGACCATTCTCGAAGAACTGCGCCTGAATGAGCCGGAGCGCAATGTCAAAGTGATTGTGGCGCCGGATGTGTTTGTGCACGCCGATGGCAAGCTGCTGCGGTCAGCGGTGTATAACCTGATTTCCAATGCCTGGAAATTTACCGCCAAAACCGAAAGCCCGTGTATCGAGTTTGGCGTGAAAGACAGTGCCGGCAATCCGGTTTATTTCATTCGTGACAATGGTGCCGGCTTCGACATGTCGCTCTCCGGCAAGCTGTTCGGTGCCTTCCAGCGTCTGCACACCGTGCACGAGTTTGAAGGGGTTGGCGTAGGGCTGGCAACGGCACAGCGCATTATTCATCGTCATCGTGGCGAAATCTGGGCCGAGGCAGAGCCTGGCAAGGGTGCAACCTTCTTCTTCACGCTCGGTACCAGTTCCGAGTCGATGGAAAACGGCGAGCCTGCAGTGCCGGATACTCCCGCATAGGCGCTCAGCGCATTCGGCGGATGCAACTAAAAAAAGCAGCAGGGATAACCTGCTGCTTTTTTTTCGGGCGCCTTTGTCTGTTTAGCAGACCAGTTGCTCCATCTGCAGCATGAACACAAAACCATCGCCACCGCTGGTTTCCAGCCAGGTGAATGGCAGTTCGGGGAAGGCCGCTTCCAGTTCTTCGCGGTTATGGCCGATTTCGACAATCAGCAGGCCGTGCGGGGTGAGGAAGCGCGGCGCTGCGGCGATGATTTCACGTACCGCGTCCAGTCCATCGTCGCCTGATGCCAGCGCCAGCTCTGGCTCTGCCAGATATTCCGGCGGCAGTTCCTGCATCGACGGCGCGTTGACGTAGGGTGGATTACTGATGATCAGGTCATACTGCCGACCGGCCAGCTGGGAATACAGATCCGACTGGATCAGTTCGATGCGTTCTTGCAGGCCGTAGTCGTCCACATTGCGCTGCGCCACTTCCAGTGCTTCTGGCGACAGATCGACGGCATCCACGCTGGCATCGGGGAAAGCTTCCGCCATCAGGATCGCCAGACAGCCCGAGCCGGTGCACATATCGAGCGCAGTGTGTACCAGTTCCGGATATTCCACCCATGGTAGCAACTGTTCACGCAGCAGTTCCGAAATGAACGAGCGCGGCACGATCACCCGCTCGTCAACGTAAAAACGATATTCGCCGAGCCAGGCTTCCTTGGTCAGATAAGCCGCCGGTTTACGGGTTTCCACGCGGCTGCGCAAAATGTCGATCACTGCGTGGATTTCCTGTGGCAACAGGCGGGCATCGAGAAACGGTTCGAGGCGATCGACCGGCAACTTGAGCGTGTGCAGGATCAGATAAGCCGCTTCGTCGTAGGCATTTTGCGTGCCGTGGCCATAAAACAGGCTTGCCTCTTCAAAGCGGCTGACGGCAAAACGCAGCAGGTCGCGTACGGTTAACAGGTGTTGCGGGGCGTGTTCAAACATGGGCATTCTCCAGGAGTGGCGCGATTATACCTTGCCCCTGTTGTTGGCAACGAATAACACCGCCAGGCAGATCAGCGGCATCGCCAGCAGCTCGTTGATGCCAAGTGATTCGCCGGCAAATGCCCACCCCAGCAACACGGCTATCGGCGGGTTGACATAGGCGTAGCTGCTGGCCAGCGCTGGCCGCACGGTATTCAACAGGTAAAAGAACGCGCTGTAGGCGAGGATCGAACCGAACACTACCAGATACAGCAGGGCAGCCCAGGCGCGGGTATCGGGCCACTGTTGCAACTGCTCACCATGCATCAGGCTGAGCAGCGCCAATTGCCCGCCGGCCAGCAGCATTTGTGCCGCCACCGACATTGGCCCGACTGGCATCTCCAGGCGGCGCATCCAGACCGAGGCAAAAGCCCATGATAACGATGCCAATACCAGCAGAAAAGCGCCTTGCGGGCTGGTACGCAGTTGCTGGCCGGTGCTCAGCCAGATCACACCCAGCAGCCCGATGCCGATGCCCAGCCATTCGCGGCGGCTGGGGCGTGCCCCCCAGATCCAGGCCGCCAGCACCGTCAGCAATGGCACCAGCCCCACTACCAGTGCCGCAAGGCCGGATGACACGGTTTTTTCGGCATAGGTGACCGAACCATTGGCAATGGTCAGCATCATGCCGCCAATCAGCGCTGCATTGCGCCATTGCAGGGGGCTGGGGGCGGCAACGCCGCGCAGCCGCAGCCACAGATACATGCTGCCGCCGGCCAGCAGAAAACGCAGCGCCGCCAGCATTAGTGGCGGAAAGGATTCGACGCCGATGCGAATGGCGAGGTAGGTGGAGCCCCAGACCAGATAGGTGGCAAGCAGCGACAAGATGAGTTTGAAACGATCAGCGGGCATCGGGCAGGAATCGGCGGCAATGGCCACGATTATACGGATGAATTTCCGCGCCACCGTTCTGGCGGTCGCAACAAACTGGCAGAATGTGTAAAATGGCCGGTTTTACTTTGTTGATCAAGGTATTCGGAAAAAACATGGCACGCTACGACGACATTCTTGAATTTGAACCCAATCTGACCGGCAATGGCCAGCGTATCGGCATCGTCATGAGTCGTTTCAATACCGACGTGTGCGAAGGCCTGCTGGCTGCCTGTACTGCCCGCCTGAGCGCGCTGGGCGTGGCCAGCAAGGATATGCTGATCGCCACCGTGCCGGGCGCACTGGAAGTACCGCTGACCTTGCAGCGCATGGCCGAAAGCGGCAAGTTCGATGGCCTGGTGGCGCTGGGGGCCATCATCCGTGGTGAAACCTACCATTTTGAAGTGGTGTCGAATGAATCGGCCGGTGGCATTACTGCGGTGCAACTGGAAACTGGCGTACCGATCGCCAATGCCATCCTCACCACCGAAAATGATGATCAGGCGCTGGTGCGCATGCACGTAAAAGGCTCCGAAGCGGCTGACTGCGTGGTGGAAATGATCAACCTGCTGGAAAAACTCAAATAATGAAAAGCACACGACGCAAAGCCCGCGAATTTGCGGTACAGGGGCTGTACCAATGGCAGATGGCGCAGGATACGCCTGCGCGCATCGAGCAGAATCTGGCGGAAAGCCAGGGCTTCTCCAAATGTGACATCTCGCTGTTGCGCACCACGCTGTATGGCGCAATCAAACATGTGGATACGCTGAGGCCGGCGCTGGAACCCTATCTGGATCGCAGCTGGGACGAAGTCAGCCCGGTGGAACGCGGCGTATTGCTGGTGGCAGCGTTTGAACTGGTGCATATGCCGGAAACGCCTTACCCGGTGATCATCAACGAAGCCATCGAGCTGTCGAAGACATTTGGCGGCAATGAAGGGCACAAGTTCATCAATGGCGTGCTGGACAAGTTTGTTGCCCAGGTGCGCGCCACCGAAGTAAGCGCCGCACGCACCCAGCGTGGTGGTCGTCACGACGCATCGGCCTGATGTCGCTGGCTCGGGGCCGCCATTCTGGCGGCCTTGTCAATTTCCCGCAGTAAAGCAGTAAACAAACCCCAGGTTATACCAGCCATGCAGCAGGATGGGGCTGCACAGGCCCCGGTGGCGTTCGTAGAAGTAGCCGAATATCAGTGATGGCAGGAACACCGCCATTACCAGCAAAAGATTGTGGCGCCACAGGTGGGCTGCGGCGAATAACAGACTGGCAATCAGGTTGGCCGGGCTGAGCAGCCAGTGGGTGTGCAGTTTTGGGCGCGACATCAGGCTCTGCTGCAGCCAGCCACGAAACAGGATTTCTTCCAGCGGTGGATACACTAGCACCGCCAGCAGCAATGGCAGCGGGTGTTGCAGTGGCCATGCCGGATTGAAATACGCGGGGGCAAGCCAGGGCCAGAGTGCCAGCCAGGTGGCGGGGCCAGCCAGCCATGCCAGCTGGAACTGCCTGTCGGAAAACGGGTTCATGCCGCAGATGATATCAAGAGCGGCCACCAGGGGTGGGCAGGATTGTTGTCAAGCCGATTTGTGATTGCCTGCCGGGTAAATGGCCGCATTGCCCAGCTGCCGCGCACGTTTTTTCAGCTCCAGGCTACTTTTGTCCAGCACCTGCACAAAGCTCTGGCCGGGCATTTCCAGCGTGTCCACCAGCTGTCGGGCAAAGCGTTTATCGTCGGCGCTGCTGCGCAAGGGCCAGCGTTTGCGCTCGATCAGCAGCACATACAGTGAACGATCGGCAAAATGCTGCACCTGTTTGCGTGTCAGCCACGCACGGCGGATATCCGGGTAGTGCGACAACTGTGCCTGCAGGTGTGCCAGCTGTGCCGGGCGCAGGTCGTGGGTGATCAGTGTGTCGCCGACATTAACCGAAATCCGTTCGGCCAGCGCCTGATCTTCCAGCGCCGCACGCTCACAGGCAATCTGGTAATAACTCTCGGCTTCGACACTGCGGTGCTGTTGTTGCAGAAAATCATAAGCCAGGCGGCAGCAGGGGATGATGGCCTTGTTGTCGTAGCGCATCGCGTTTTCGAGCATTTCCAGCCCGGCCGGATTGCCGGCCGCCAGCAGTAGCCTGCCCGCTGCAAAACAGCTCGGTGCGTGTTCTGGATGTTGTGCAACAATCTGCCGGTATTGCTCGCAGGCGGCTGCGCCATCACCCAGTTCTTCCGTCAGCCGGGCGCGGCGAAATGCGTCATCAAGGCTGATGCGCCCGGTTTGCAGTTGTTGTTCCAGTTGCTGCAACTGTTGCCGCGTGTCGCGAATCTGCTGGTGCCGCTGTTGCCATTCCGGGCGAATCTGCCGAAGCCAGGCCTGATCCAGTTGCTGGCTCAGACGTTGTAGCTGCGGGCCCAGCAATACCTGCGCTGCGCTCAGGCGGAAAGGTTTGGGCAGGCGCGGAAAGCACCCCAGCTGCTCCAGCCGTTCGCGCAATGAGGCATGGCTCTCGTTGCTGTGATGGTTTTTTGCCAGCGCCTGCTCCAGCCATTGTTCGCCCGGTGCCTCGGCAAAGCCCAGCGAGAGCGCCAGCCGCATCTGGCTGTAAGGGGTGGCGTTGGGGGTGGGCTGTTCGGTGGCCTGTTGCATCAGGCGTGGCCAGAAACATTGCTGCAGGAAACGTGCTTTCAGTTGCAGCGCCACCAGCGCATCGGCTGCGTCTTCCTTGCCGGCCACGCGCACTGCTGCCTGATCGGCGAGAAACTCCTGCTGCCGCGCCAAAGCCCGCGTATAGGCGCTGAAATAGGGCTCGTAGCGGGCAACAAACACCGCCAGCCATTGTTTGGCCCATGGATAGCCATTTTTTTGCAGGCTGTGGTGGACTTGTTCCCACGCCTGGCGCAGGAAAAAAATCCAGTTGGCACTGATACGATGACCATGCGCCATGTGCCCCAGCTCATGCGCCAGCACCGCCGCCAGCTGTTTGGTTGACAACCCCTGCAGCAGCGGCAGGCCAATCTGCAGCGCATAACGCTGCGGCCCGAAGGGGCCGTAGATCGGCTGGCATACCAGCTTGGCCTGAAACTGGTCGGTGAGCAGTACTTGGTGCACAGCGCTGCGGATTTTCAGTTTGCGGCGAAGTTTCCTGATCAGGCGGAACAATTCCGGCACATCCTGCTCCGTCAGCGCAATTCCCGTTACCGGTGAGCTTTCCACCCACAGCAAGAGGTGCGCCAGATACAGGCTCAGGCCCAGCGGCAACAGCCATTGCCAGACAAGCCCGCCGGGGTATTCGGCAATGCCTGCCAGCTGCGCCAGCCAGAACAGCCCCGCAAACAACACCAGTAACAGCATCAAAAGCAACAATGGCCCGAGCGCCGCCAGCGCCATCACTTTGGCGTGATAGCGCAAGGGCTGCTCTGACGCCTCGACTTCCAGGCGCGCAGCGAGGTCGGCGTAGGCATCGAGGTGAAGCTTGGGGCTGGCTGAATTATTCATTTGAAACAGAATCATAACACCGGCTGGTATGCAAATGGCAAGCTGTTAGAGCTGAAGCTCCAGTGCAAGTTCCATACACAGCACGGATTCCTCAGTAAAATGGCCTGCTACTCAATTGGCGGGTGATTGGCATGTTTACCGTTTTTGATCAGCAGATGATGGCGCGTGCCTTGCAGCTGGCGCACCAAGGCCTTTACAGCACCATGCCCAATCCGCGTGTCGGCTGCGTTATCGCGCGTGATGGCCAGGTTCTCGGCGAAGGTTTCACCCAGCCGGCAGGCCAGGATCACGCAGAAGTGCAGGCGCTCAAGGCCTGCCTGGCGGCCGGACGGAATACCGCTGGCGCAACGGCCTACGTTACGCTGGAGCCCTGCAGCCACTACGGCCGCACGCCGCCGTGCGCCAAGGCCTTGCTGGAAGCCGGCATCAAACGCGTGGTGGCGGCCATGGTTGATCCCAATCCGCTGGTAGCGGGCAAGGGCCTGGCCATGTTGGCAGAGCAGGGGCTGGAAACCGCATCCGGGCTGATGGCAAACGAGGCGCGTGAGCTGAATATCGGCTTTGTCTCACGTATGGAGCGCGGCCGCCCGTGGCTGCGCCTGAAACTGGCCTCCAGCCTGGATGGCAAGACTGCCTTGCTGAATGGCCAGTCAAAATGGATTACCGGCGAGGCTGCGCGCAAGGACGTACATCGCTGGCGCGCGCGCAGCTGTGCCCTGCTCACCGGCAGCGGCACGGTGCTGGCGGACGACCCGGAGCTGACGGTGCGCCTGATCGAAGCACCGCGCCAGCCGCAACGCATCATGATCGACACGCGGCTGCGCGTGCCGGCCGGCGCCAAAATCATCGCACCCGGCACGCTGGTGGTGTGTGGCGAAGTGGATGACTCACGGATCGAAGTCTTGCAGGCGCGGGGCGCCGAGGTATTGTCGTTGCCGGATGAGCGCGGCAAGGTTGACCTTGTGGCGCTGATGCCGGTACTGGGGGCGCGTGGCTTCAACGAGGTGATGGTGGAAACCGGCGCCGTGCTCGCCGGGGCGCTGATGCGGCTGGGCCTGGTGGACGAATTGCTGCTGTATCAGGCGCCGGTGCTGATGGGCGATCAGGCGCGCGGCCTGCTGGACTGGCCGGCGCTGACCTCGATGCAGCAATGCCTGCCGCTGCAATTGCGCGAGGTGCGGCAGATCGGCAACGATATCCGCATGATCCTGCGCCCGGCATGAGCCGCTTCAAGGATCCTTTTTCCGCCGTTGCCAAGCATTGCGCGCGCTCGGGGCGCACTGCTCTGCGGCCGCTGTGCGACGCCGATTTGCGCCAGGCTCGTACCATCCGTGGCTCACTGCGTGCTGCGCGTCGGGCGTAAAGTGGCGGATGAGCCAAGCTCCTGAGCACGCTATAATGCGTTTTTCCCTCAAATAGCGAAGACCTGCACATGTTCACCGGCATTATTCAGACTCTCGGCCATATCTCGCATCTGGAAGCCCGTGGCGGCGACGTGCGCCTGACCATCAAGGCGCCGGGCCTGGATTTCTCCGACGTCCAGCTGGGCGACAGCATCGCCTGCAATGGCGTGTGTCTGACTGCAATCGAACTGACTGGCGACAGTTTTGTCGTCGATGTCTCGCGCGAAACGCTCAATTGCACCGTGGGGCTGGATCAGCCGGGCAAAGACGTGAACCTGGAAAAGGCGCTGCGCCTGGCCGACCGCCTCGGTGGCCATCTGGTATCCGGCCATGTGGATGGCGTGGGTGAGGTGGTGTCGTTTGATCCGGTCGACGACTGTTTCGAGCTGGTGATTGCTGCGCCGGCTGCGCTGGCCAAATATATTGCCGCCAAGGGCTCGATTACCGTCAACGGCGTCAGCCTCACTACCAACCGTGTCGATGGCGTCAAATTCAGCATCAACCTGATTCCGCACACCATCCAGCAAACCACCTTGAAACATCTCAAGGCCGGCAGCCCGGCGAATCTGGAAGTGGACCTGATCGCGCGTTACGTTGAGCGGATGCTGGGCGAGCGTGCCTGAGCTGGGCGCTGGCAAAAAACAATATGGCCGCTGCGGCGGCCCACCACCAAAACAAGGATTTTCATGAGCAACCCAGCCATTTCCCCGATCCAGGACATCATCGCCGACATCCGTGCCGGCAAGATGGTGATTCTGGTTGACGACGAAGATCGCGAAAACGAAGGCGACCTGATCATCGCCGCCGATTACGTCACGCCGGAAGCGATCAACTTCATGGCCAAATACGGCCGCGGCCTGATCTGCCTGACGCTGACCCGCGAACGCTGCCAGCAGCTGGATCTGCCGCTGATGGTGACGCGCAACGGCACCTCCTATGGTACCAACTTCACCGTTTCGATCGAAGCCGCAGAAGGCGTATCCACCGGCATCTCCGCCGCCGACCGCGCCCGCACCGTGCGTGTCGCCGTTGCCAAACATGCCAAGGCCGAAGACCTGGTGCAGCCGGGCCACATCTTCCCGCTCAAGGCGCAAGATGGCGGCGTGCTGGTGCGCGCCGGCCACACCGAGGCCGGTTGTGACCTGGGCACGCTGGCCGGGCTGACGCCCGCATCGGTGATCTGCGAAATCATGAACGACGACGGCACCATGGCGCGCCTGCCAGAGCTGCTCAAGTTTGCCGAAGAGCACAAGCTGAAAATCGGCACAATTGCCGACCTGATCCAGTATCGCCACCAGCACGAAAAGCTGGTCGAGCGCGTGGTCGAGCGCAAGCTGCAGACCGCACACGGCGAATTCGACCTGATCGTTTACCGTGACCTGACCGCCAACAGCCTGCAACTGGCACTGGTGAAGGGTGACATCAAGCCCGGCGACGAAGTGCTGGTGCGGGTGCACGAGCCGGTTTCAATCATGGATTTGCTCGACGCCTCGGACAAAACCCACTCCTGGGGCGTGTCGCAAGCGATGCAGAAAATCAGCGAAGTGGGCAAGGGCGTGATCATCCTGCTGCACCGCCCGGAAACCACCGACGACCTGCTCGCCAAGCTGCTGCCAAACAAGGAACAGCCGAAGCAGAAGTGGGACCTGCGCAACTACGGCATCGGCGCGCAAATCCTGCGCGACCTGAATGTGACCCGCATGATGGTGATGGCACCGGAACGCAAGATGCCGAGCATGATTGGCTTTGACCTGCAGCTGGTGGGGAATGTGTTGCCGGAGTAAGGGCTTGGCGTGAGGTTGAGTGCTGATAAACAAAACAGGCCCGGTTTGGGCCTGTTTTGTTTGGTAAAGACCGTTGGCTAGATGCTGAATGGGCATAAGCCATGCCGGCATGGCTGCGGGGCAATAGGGCGCGCGGGCTCCAGTCCATGGATCAATTGGCTGTTCGATGGCGACTTTTGCCAGATTTTTAGGCAGCATTTGCAACTTCTTAACGTTGGGTCAAATATGCGTACGCTTTGTTTTTTCGTGGGGTTGATTGTCAGCCTTGATGCGACAGCCGCTGACGAATTTATGTGCAACTATTCTGGCAATCAGCAAGAAATGAATGCTTGCGCTGTCCGGGATTTTCGAAAAGCAGATCAAGTGTTGAACAATGAGTACAAAAAACTCATGGGCAAGCTTGGACCGAAACAGCAGGCCGAGCTCAGAAATGAGCAGCGAGCTTGGCTGAAGGGGCGTGATCTCCACTGCCTGGAAGCAGTCAAAGATTCTGAGGGCGGTTCAATCTGGCCTATGGAGTTTAATGGTTGCCGTCGAGATGCGACCGAGATACGTACAAAGGAAATCAAACAGTTGCCCACCAAAAACTAGGCCTTTGGGATTTACTGCCGAGCGCAGGACCGTAGGGCGCACTCGAAGCGGAGCGCAGTGCGCCGGATGATGCCGCTGGATTTGTGCGCTGACGCGCGTCGATTTTGAGCGGGAGTTCGTCCCGCGGCCGAGATGCTTTCTTTTGTTTCGCTGAAGAAAGTATCCAAAGAAAAGGCGACCAGACGTCGCATCCTTCGCTGCTCCATGGATTAGCCCACGGCACGCCCTTCGCTGAGTGGCAACGCCACTAAGCTCTGGCTTTTTGTTCAATGCGGCCACTGCGGAACTCGCATCAGCCCTTTGGTCTGCTGCTCAAACAGTCCTCGCGGACTTCCCCGCATTGAACTGCGATGCTCGGCGCGCCCTACCGGAGCCCGTTCGTGGTGGCACAAACGGTATTTGACTTCGACGCGTTGTTTTTTTGTTGGGCTGGAAGCCGCTCTGGTATTGGCCTTCAGGCACGGCTGCGGGGCAATACCAGAGCGGCTTGCAGGGCCGGCAATTTTGCCCACCCCA
>JAUPTR010000078.1 GCA_030917985.1 Pseudomonadota bacterium
CAGCTCGCAGCGGCGGTTGTGCAGCTTGCCGATCAGCGCGGTGTAGCTGCTGGTGCCACTGTCCACCTGCTGTGCCTCAATGCCAAACGCCTCATAACCCTGGCCTGTCAGCGAGCACAGGCGATAATGCGGCAACTCCGCCAGGCTGCGCAAGCGAAGCCCCTGCGGAAAGCGCTGCCGCGAGTAGAAATACATATAGTGCAATGGGTACAGCGGCTTGCTGGCCAGTAGCTCGGCATCGTCAAACTGCCCGGCGCGTGCATTCAGGGCCAGATGATAGTTGCCCTGCTGCAGCTGGCTGATGCAACGCCGCCACGGCAGGCGATCCAGCACTGCAAGCTGGTGTTGCGTGTCGCGCAGCAGTTGCTGCAGCACATCAATGCTGAAACCCTTGGTTGTGTTGCCGCTGCGGAATGCAAATGGCGGCAGATCGACTTCGCTGATGCAGGCACGCAAGGCCGCGGCATGGCACTGGCTTGCCAGCAGCAGGCTTGATATCAACAGCATGAAACGGAGCATGGCACACATTTTCAGGGGTGGGCGGATGACAGTGCTGACGGATTTGGCTCGCTGCCGCAGCGTAATGCCGGTATGGCCAATCAATTGGTACTGCTCCAGTTTAGCCAAAAAATGCATAACATACCGCCACGGCGGCGGCAAAACCGACCACATCGGCAAACAGGCCGCAGCCGGCAGCATAACGCGTGCGCTTGATGCCAACCGAGCCGAAGTAAACCGCCAGCACGTAAAACGTGGTTTCGCTCGATCCCTGGATCACCGACACCAGCCTGCCAACAAACGAATCGGCGCCGTGTTGCTGCATGCTGTCCAGCATCATTGCCTTGGCGCCGCCGCCAGAGAGCGTTTTCATGATGCCGGTTGGCAGACCATCCACCCAGCGCGCGTCAAAGCCGGCACCATTCACCAGGCTGCGGATGGCGCCAATCGCCAGCTCCAGCGCACCGCTGGCACGCAGCAGCGCAATCGCCAGCAACATCGCCACCAGATAGGGAATGATGCGCACCGAGGTATGAAAACCCTCCTTGGCGCCATCGATAAACGCTTCGTATACGTCGACCTTTTTCAGCAGGGCACCGACGATGAAGGTGCCGATCATGCCCAGCAGCGCCAGATTGCTGACCAGCGCCGATTGTTGCTGCATTTGCGCCGGCGGCAGCTGCAGAAACCACCAGCCGGCCAGTGCCACCAGTGCCGACAGGCCGCCGAGATAAGCCAGCACCACCGGGTCGAACAGCTTCAGGCGCTGGATCAGCGCCGTGAGCACAATGCCGGACAGCGTTGAAACATAGGTGGCAAGCAAGATTGGAATGAACACGTCAGTCGGATTGGCCGCCCCCATTTGTGCCCGATAGGCAAACACCGTTACCGGAAACAGTGTCACCGATGCGGTGTTGATCACCAGAAACAGGATTTGCGCATTGCTGGCGGTGTTTTTTACCGGGTTCAGTTCCTGCAGCTCCTGCATCGCTTTTAACCCCAGCGGGGTGGCGGCGTTGTCCAGCCCGAGCGCATTGGCGGCGATGTTCATGCTCATGCTGCCAAGTGCAGGATGGCCGGCGGGAATTTCCGGAAACAGCCGTGAAAACAGCGGCGCCAGCGCGCGCGACAACAGCTGGATGAAACCGCCGCGTTCGGCAATCTGCATGATGCCCAGCCACAAAGTCATCACGCCGGTCAGGCCAATCGAAATCTCGAAGCCGGTTTTGGCGCTGTCAAACATGGCCTTGGTCATGACGCCGAAAACGGCACCGTCACCCGTGGCAATCGCCTGCCAGCAGGCGGCAAACAGGGCGGTAACAATAAATCCGGCCCAGATGAAATTCAGCATGGCAGCAACAGGGGAGGGAGAAAGGGGCTTATCTTAGAGCCAATTTCATCAGGCTCCAAACTTGCCGGATTTGGGTTGGGCGGCGCTTTGCGCCTACTTAAATGGACGCTTAGCCAACGTTGGCTGAAAACACGCAGCGATTGCGCCCGCCCTGTTTTGCCTGATACAGCAACTGATCTGCCTGTTGCACCAGTTGCTGCGTTTCGTGGCCGGCTTGCGGCAGAATCAGCGCTGCGCCAATGCTTACCGACAAGGGGATGGCCTGCCCCTCCCAGACAAACTGCAATTGCGTGGCGCGCGAGCGGATGCATTCGGCCAGATAACTGATGCCTTCGCCATCGGTGTGCGGCAGGATCACTGCAAATTCTTCACCACCATAACGGATCGCCTCGTCACCGGGGCGCCGCAGGCAGCCGGCAATCACTTTGGCAATCCGGCGCAGCGCTTCGTCTCCGGCCGGGTGGCCATGGCTGTCATTCACCCGTTTGAAATAATCGATATCAATCATCAGCAGGCCCAGCGGTTGTTGCCAGCGCAATGCCTGGCGCCAGGTGTGCTGCAGGTGCTGGTCGAAGAACTGGCGGTTTTTCAGGCCGGTGAGCGCATCGTGCACTGTCAGCCGCTGCAATTGCTGATTGGCTTGGGTCAGATCGTGTAACGCCTGATCCAGTGCCCTGGTGCGGCTGGCCACGCGCTGTTCCAGCTCTGCTGCGTGTTGCTGCTGCAAACGCTCGTTGTCCTCGCGGGCCAGTTTCAGCCGGTGCGCCAGCGCAAACGATAACAGGGTGATTTCCAGCATCGACCCCACCGGCATGCCGTAATCCGACAGCAGGTTATCGGGTGTCAGGTTGAAACTGGTCAGGCCGTTGGCGAGAAAACCCAGCAGCAGCACCGCAAACGCCACCAGAAAATAGCGCGCCGGGCGATAGCCGCCGTACCACAGGCGTGCACCAATCAGGAACAACGCCGCCGGCCCGATCAGGCTGGCACCGATGGCAACCTTGATCACCAGCTGATAATCGAGAAACAGCGTGCAAATAGCCGTAACTGCAAACAGACCGATGAAAATATTGATGACCCGTTCTGCCGCCGGCCATTGTGAGCCAAGCTCGAGAAAGCGCCGGCTGAACAGGCCGAGAAAAACACCGGTGAGGCTGGTGGCCAGCGGCAGGGCGAGATCATTGAGCGGATGTGCCGGCCACAGATATTCGCTGCCATACCCGTAAAGCGTTGCCTGCGCCAGACCAAAACTGCCGATATAAAGCACATAGTAGAGATAGGTTTTTTCGCGTAACGAGAAGAACAGCAGCAGGTTGTACAGCAGCATGGCCAGCAGGGTGCCGATAAAAATGCCGGACAGCAGCAGCTGGTGGTGATCAAGCCCCTGCAGTTGCCAGGGGGTGAGCAGTTGTACCGGCAGCAGCAGTGTGCCGCCGGACTGCGCCCGCAGGTAGACGGTGGTCCGTTGCCCCGGTGGCAGATCGAGGCGGAAATGAAAATGCCGGTGCGGCAAGGGGCGCATGCCGAATGGCCGTTTGTCGCCGGCATATTGCTGCCGCAGCGTGCCATCCGGGCTGAGCAGATAACAATCGAGCCAATCGATTTGCGGATAGTTGACACCGATCAGCCATTCACGCTGGGTGCTGCGATTCTCGACTTCAAGGCGCAGCCAGACGGCACCGCGCTGATAGCCGAAATTGGCGGTCTGCTGGCTGACGGGCCGATAATTCGCTGCGTGAGTTGCCGACATCGCCTGCTGCGGGCTGAGTTGCCCCTGTGTGTCGAGCATAAAGGCGAGCTGCCGGCCCGGCTGCAGCGGTGCCATGCCATCCTGCAATACCACTGCCTGTGCCGGCTGCAGACCAAGCAGCAGCACCAGTAGCGGCAACAGCTGTCGCAGGCAGGCGATCATTCGCTCTCGCGGCTGGCCAGTACGATTTGCACCAGCTCCGCCAGCGATTGTGCGCCGGCCTTTTCCATCACCTTGGCGCGATGCGCTTCCACCGTCTTGATGCTGATGTTCAGCTGATCGGCAATCAGCTTGTTGAGCTTGCCGGCCACCACCAGCTCCATCACCTCGCGCTCACGCGGCGTCAGGCTGGCCAGCCGGCTCTGGGTCGAGTCAACCTGCTGCTGCCGGGCGCGCTGCTGCCTGTCCTGCTCCAGGCAGCGTTGCACGATCTGCAACAGCTCCTTGTCGTTGAAGGGTTTTTCCAGAAAATCGGCAGCACCGTGTTTGACGGCCTGCACTGCCATCGGCACATCACCATGGCCGGTAATGAAAATCACCGGAATGCTGAAGTGCAACTCGGCGAGTTTTTCCTGCAGCTCCAGCCCGCTCATGCCCGGCATGCGCACATCCACCACCAGGCAACCCGGCTGGGCCGGATCGTAGCCCTGCAGAAACGCTTCTGCAGAATCAAACAGCGCAACCTGCAAACCGCTGGATTCCAGCAGCCATTGCAGCGAGTCACGCACGGCCTCTTCGTCGTCAACAACAAATACGGTGGCTTGGGTCATTGTGGCTTACCTGATAGTGATGCTTGATTGTAGCCCGATTCTGAAGCGGCATGAGGATGCGTGCTGACGCTCGGCAAGTGTTTTCAGGTTGACGTGTGTATGTTTGTGCACGTATTGTTGCGCTCATGAGCCCGTTACCCGATATGCGCCAGCAGGCGGTGGATGCCGCCATCGGTGTCCTCGATACCGCTTTTTTCAAGGCACTGCAAGAGCCGGCCAGGATTGCTGTGTTGCGGCGTTTGATGTTGCTTGGGCGCGCCGATATTGGCCAGATTGCCGAAGCACTGCCACAGGAGCGATCTGTGATCTCCCGCCATCTGCAGATTCTGCAGGATGCCGGCATCGTTTGCTCGTGCAAGCAGGGCAGGCATCGCTTTTATGAGGTGGACGGCCCGGCAGTGTTACGCAGCCTGCAGGTGATTACCGAACGACTGGCCAGCATCACGCCGTTTTGTTGCCCGGCAGCAGCATCAGACAGGCCGGAATAAGAAGCTTGTTGAGGGATCGGCGGTATTTTTTTGAATTAAATGTGCATGCGTGTGCATTAATGCTTTTGTTGGGGGTGGCAGGGCGTGACTGATCTGAAACAGGTGGCTGGCGGCGGATTGCTGGACCGGCGTGCATTTCTACGCAGCGGCATTGGCCTGTCACTGGCTGGTTTTGCCGATACGAGCGCGGCGCAAGCGCTGCCGGTTGTAGCGCCCGCTTATGATATTCCGGCCTGGATGCGTATGCCCGGTGGGGCGGATCTGGCTTACGGCCTGCCGGCTGCACAAGAACAGGCATTGCAGCGGCAACAACACGCCGGTCCACCAGAGGATTCGGGGTTTGCGGTCTGGCGCACGCCACTGGCGAGCCAGCCGGGCGTCATCACGCCAAGCGGGCTGCATTTTGCCGTGCATCACAATGGTATTCCCGATATCGACCCACAGCAGCACCGGCTGATGATTCATGGCCTGGTGGAACGGCCGCTGTCGTTCGATCTGGAGCAATTGGCGCGTTATCCGCTGGTGTCGCAGATACGCTTTATCGAGTGCTCCGGCAACACCGCTGCCAACGCCGCTTCGCCCTGGGCACGGGATGAAAGCTGCCAGCAATTGTTTGGCGAAATCTCCGGTTCGGAATGGGCCGGCGTGCCGCTCAAATTGTTGTTGCGTGAGGCCGGCATCAAGCCAGCTGCCAAATGGGTGATTGCCGAAGGCGCCGATGGCGGTTCGCATAGCCGTAGCGTGCCGCTGGAAAAACTGCTCGACGATGCCATCGTGGCGCTGTACCAGAATGGCGAGCGCTTGCGGCCCTCGCAGGGGTATCCGATGCGCCTGCTGTTGCCGGGCTGGGAGGGCAATGTCAACGTCAAATGGCTGCACCGGCTGGAGGTGTGTGATGCACCGGCCTACACCAAGGATGAATCAGGGCTGTATAGCGAAGTGCTGGCCAACGGCGAGATCGAGCGCTTCTCGTTTTTCATGGATGTGAAATCGGTGATTACCCATCCTTCCGGCCAGCAGATTCTGCCCGAGGCGCTCGGCTACTACGAGATCGCCGGTCTGGCCTGGTCTGGCTATGGTCGCATCACGCGGGTAGAGGTATCGGCCGATGGCGGCCTCAGCTGGGCAGACGCGCATCTGCACGGCCCGGTGCTGGACAAGGCGCTGACGCGTTTCAGCATCCCCTGGCAATGGGATGGTCGCAGCAGTGTGTTGCTCAGCCGTGCCACCGACGAGTTTGGCCGGGTGCAGCCGACCCGCGCGCACTGGAAGCGCCGCTATGCCGACCACAGCTTCAATCACTACAACGCGCAACAGGCGTGGCGGGTGGCGCGAAATGGGCGGGTGGAGAATGTCTATGTATAAGTGTGTGCAACGGGCGATCTTGCTGGCACTGGCGATACCCCTCAGCCGCGCGGAATTGCCCGTGCTGGCGTTTGGGCAGCCGCTTAATCCGGCACAGCTCAAGGCGCTGGATATCACCGTATTTCCCGATGGCCGCAATCTGCCGGATGGCCGTGGCAGCGTGCGCGCTGGCCGCAGTCTGTATGCCGGGCGCTGCGCCATGTGCCACGGCGCCAGCGGCGTGGAAGGCCCCTCGGCACGCCTGGCCGGCAGTGACGGCTTTTTCGGCTGGTCCGATCCGCTGCGCCCGCTGCGCATCCTGCAGTATCCGCGGCTGATGTTGTCGGTTGGCGGGCAGTGGCCCTATGCCTCCACCATCTTCGACTATGTGCGGCGTGCCATGCCGCATTACGCACCGAAAAGCCTCAGCGATGAGGAGGTGTATGCCTTGACCGCCTACATACTGCATCTCAACCGGCTAGTGGAGGAAGACACGGAACTGGATCGACACAGCTTGCCCAGGGTGGTGCTGCCCGGCCGGGCGCGGGAGGTGTCGGCGTGGCCGGAAAAACCTGCAGATTGAGCTTTGGGTTGCTTAGTTTGCCAGCGGCAGCGTAAAGCGGAAAACGCTGCCACCTTCCGGATTGGGCTCTACCCACAACTGGCCGTGGTGAAACTCGATAATCGAGCGGCAGATATTGAGGCCCATGCCCATGCCGTGCGGTTTGGTGGTGAAAAACGGTGCAAACAGTTTTTCCTGTACCTGCGGCGTGATGCCATGGCCTCGATCGATGACCGATACCTGCAGCTGGCCTTTTACCGTGCTACGCACCTGCAGCAGCAATTGCCGCTGCGCCATCGGCGTTGCGTGCATGGCTTCGATGGCGTTGCGCAGCAGGTTGAGCAATACCTGTTCGATCATGATGCGGTCGGCCACCACTGGTGGCAGGTCTGCTGCGATATCCAGCTGCAATTGCACGCCATTTTTGCGTGCGTCGATATCGGCAAAGCCGATGGTGGCGTCGATGATGTCGCTGACCGGGCAGGTGGTGCGATCCGGCTCGCTCTTTTTCACAAACTCGCGGATGCGGCGGATGATGGTGCCGGCGCGTTCGGCCTGGGTGCTGGCTTTCTGCATCACACCCAGCAGCTCCTGCGGCGTGGTGGTGCCGGCTTCGATGCGCGCTACGCAGCCGTTGCAATAATTGCTGATCGCCGCC
>JAUPTR010000079.1 GCA_030917985.1 Pseudomonadota bacterium
CCAAGGTGCGGCTGTTTGTGAATTTTTTTGAGGCGTGGCTGGCCAGGGAGGGGTTGGGCTGATCAGGCCCTGGCCTCAGTCAAACGCGCTCATGCCCCCAGCACACGGGCCACCGCCAGCACCGAGGTGACGATGGCGAGCAGTGCGGTGGTGCATTTCCAGAACAGCACCGGGTCGCGCTCGATCAGGGGGGCGCTGCGTGTAGGGCTGAACTGGGCCGGTGGCACGCGCAGATCGTAGGCAAACTCGCTGACGGCTGCGTGGCGTTTTTGTGGCGAAACACTCAGTGCCCTGGCAAACACCGCATCCAGCCAGGCCGGCAGTGCCGGGCGATGATGGCGGATGGGCACGTAACGCAGGTTCTGCAGATCCTGCCGGGTTTGCACCCGTGCGGCGTTCAGGCCATAGGGCAGCTGGCCACACAACATCTGGTAACTCATTGCGGCCAGCGCGAACAGGTCGGCCTGGATGCTTGCCTCGTGCCCGAGCAGGCATTCGGGGGCGATGTATTGCAGGGTGCCCGGCGCTGTTTCCTGCCCGTGCGCGCGGGTGCCTTCGGCCAGGCCGGCAACATAGACGGTGGCCAGATCGATGATGCGGACGGTGCCGTTGCGGTCGATCATGACGTTTTCGGGGCGGATATCACGGTGCAGCATTTCACGCCGGTGCAGCGCCTCCAGGCCCATGGCAAGTTGTTCAACAATGCTGCGCACGGCATCCAGCGAGGGCTGCGGGTGGTCGATCATCCACTGTGCGAGGGTCTGGCCGTCGATGTATTCCATGGCCACATACAGGGCGTGGCGTGCGCGATCGCCGCTCCAGGCCCTGGCGACATGCGGGCTGTCAACGCGTCGAGCCACCCATTCTTCAAAGGCAAAGCTGTCGAGATAGGCCGGGTCGCCGCGTAAATCGACGGACGGGGTTTTCAGCACCAGTTGCTGGCCGCTGGCTTCATCCACGGCCAGGTGGACGTGGCTGCGTGCGCTGATCTGCAGCTCGCGGGCAATGCGGAAACCCTCGAAGACCATGCCCGGCGCCAGCACCGGTGGCAATGCCAGGTTTTCGCGCCGCAAGCGGGCGTAAGGCGTTTCGTCGTCGGGCAGTTCGTCGATGCGCAGCAACTGCAGGGTGGCATCGTCGTCGCTGCCGGCGGCTCGTGCCTGTAGCACCAGTTGTGCCGCAGCGGCATCCAGATCATCGGCGTGGGCGGCCATTGCCTGGTGTATTGCGGCGGCATCGAGGTATTCGTAGGCGCCGTCGGTGGCCAGCACGTAGACTTCGCCCACGGCAGCCTCCCAGCTGCAATAGTCGATATCCAGATGCGGGCCGGTGCCGAGTGCGCGCGCCAGATAACTTTCTGTTTCCGAGTGCCAGACCCGGTGATCGTCGGTGAGCCGCTCCAGCGAGTGGGCATGCAGCCGGCAGATACGCGAATCGCCCACGTGCAGCATGTGCAGGTCGCGTCCTTTGAGGATCAGCGCGCTGAAGGTGCAGACATAGCCGCGATCCTTGTCGAAACGGCCGTCGCCACGCATGGTCTGGGCGTGCAGCCAGGCGTTGGTGGCCGCCAGCACCCGCTGGGCAGAGCGGCGCACGGTCCAGGCGTCGCAGGTGGAGTAATAGTCACCCAGGAAGGAGTTGACGGCCATCGCGCTGGCTATCTGGCTCACATTGCTGGAGCTGATGCCATCGGCAATGGCCAGTGCCAGCCCCTTGCTGGCCAGTGCGTAGCCGGTGGGCTGGCTGGCACCGTAAAAATCCTGGTTGACCGGATGTGCCCCGACCAGCGAATGCTGGCCGAGGCTGACGCGCAGTTGCTTGGGCATCGAAAGAGTCAGTCCGTTTGACGAATCAGGCTACTTTACGCTTGGGCGCGGTTTTGTAGTGGGTGGAATAGAGTGTGGCACCGACAAAGGTCAGCCCGCCCACCACATTGCCGAGCACGGTCGGGATTTCGTTCCAGATCATGTAGTCCATGAAGGTGAAGTTGCCACCCAGCATCAGGCCCGACGGGAACAGGTACATATTGACGATGCTGTGCTCGAAGCCCATGTAGAAGAACAGCAGAATCGGCATCCACATGGCGATCACCTTGCCGGAAACGCTGGTGGACATCATGGCCGCCACCACGCCGGTCGACACCATCCAGTTGCACATGACGGCGCGGATGAACAGGGTGAGCATGCCGGCAGCGCCATGTGCGGCATAACCCACGGTGCGGCCTTCACCGATATGGCCGATTTTCTGGCCAATGGCGTTGGGGGCCTCGGTAAAGCCGTTGGTAAAGATGATGGCCATGAATACGGCTACCGTCATCGCGCCGGCAAAGTTGCCGACGAACACCAGCGACCAGTTGCGCATCACCCCGCCCCAGGTGGCGCCGGGGCGTTTGTCGAATACGGCCAGCGGCGCCAGTGTAAATACACCGGTCAGCAGGTCGAAACCCAGCAGATACAGCATGCAGAAGCCCACCGGAAACAGCAGCGCACCAATCAGCGGATTGCCGGTATTGACGTTCACCGACACGGCAAATGCCGCTGCCAGCGCCAGAATGGCGCCGGCCATGTAGGCGCGGACCAGGGTATCGCGGGTAGACATCAACAACTTGGATTCGCCGGCGTCGACCATTTTGGTGACAAACTCGGCAGGAGCTAGATAAGCCATATTTTTACCTTTACTTGAATGAATTCAGAACAACGTTTACGACAGGGCAACCTCTACCTTTTCGCCCGCTACCCGCACCGCATGGGCCCGCACCGAATAAGCGGCGTTTTCCAGACACTCGCCGGTGTGCAGGTCAAAGTGATTTTTGTAGAGTGGCGATGCCACCACCACACGATCTCCCAGGCTGCCCAGCAGGCCGCGTGACAACACGCTGGCGTTGGATTGCGGATCGATGCTGTCGATTGCATGAAACTGGTTCTGCCCTACCCGGAACACGGCCACGTGCCGGTTGTTGACCAGTGCGCAGACACCGGTGTTGGGCAGGATGTTGTCGATCGCACATACGGCGGTCCATTCGATGGTTTCGGTAGTCATGAAACAAGTCCTCCACAAAAATCAGACAGGGGCGCCATCAGCGATATCGGTGGCCAGCTCTTCGGCACGGGCCGGGCGTATCTGCCCGCGCTCCGGCATGAAGACAATGCGCTGGTCACCCTGTTCGCTGTTGACGAAGGTACGGAAACGCTGACGCACTTCCGGGGTGGTAACGGCGGTTTTCCATTCGCACTGGTAGCTGTCCACCACGTGCTGCATCTGGGCTTCCAGCTCGTCGGCCAGGCCGAGCGAATCCTCGATCAGCACCTGCTTCAGGTAGTCCAGCCCGCCTTCCAGGTTGTCGCGCCAGGTGCTGGTGCGCTGCAGGCGGTCTGCGGTGCGAATGTAGAACATCAGGAAGCGGTCGATCAGGCGGATCAGCGTGTCCTTGTCCAGATCCGAGGCAATCAGCTCGGCGTGGCGCGGCTTCATGCCGCCATTGCCGCACACGTAGAGGTTCCAGCCGCGTTCGGTGGCGATGATGCCGACATCCTTGCCCTGTGCCTCGGCACATTCGCGAGTGCAGCCGGATACGCCAAACTTGATCTTGTGCGGCGCACGCAGGCCCTTGTAGCGGTTCTCCAGCTCTACGGCCAGGCCCACCGAATCACCCACGCCGTAGCGGCACCAGGTGCTGCCAACGCAGCTTTTCACCGTGCGCAGCGATTTGCCGTAGGCATGGCCGCTTTCAAAACCGGCGGCAATCAGCTCTTCCCAGATCAGCGGCAACTGCTCAACCCGCGCACCAAACAGATCCACCCGCTGGCCGCCGGTCAGCTTGGTATACAGCCCGTATTTCTTGGCGACCTGCCCCACGGCAATCAGGCCATCCGGTGTCACTTCACCACCGGCCATGCGCGGCACAACCGAATAGGTGCCATCTTTCTGGATATTGCCGAGGAAATAGTCGTTGCTGTCCTGCAGGCTGGCCAGTTCGCCCTTGAGTACAAAGTCGTTCCAGCACGAAGCCAGGATGTTGGCGGCAGCCGGCTTGCAGATATCGCAACCCAAACCCTTGCCATGTTGGGCCAGCAGCTCGTCGAAACTGCGGATCATGCCGACCCGTACCAGGTGATACAGCTCCTGGCGCGAATAGGCGAAGTGTTCGCAGATATGGTTGTTGACGGCCATGCCGCGCTTGGCCATTTCGGCTTTCATGATCTGTGTCACCAGCGGCACGCAGCCGCCACAGGTGGCGCCGGCCTTGGTGCAGGCTTTCATGTCGGCAATGGTGGTTACGCCGTCGGCCACTGCGGCACAGATTTGCCCCTTGCTGACGTTGTTGCAGGAGCAGATTTGCGCACTGTCCGGCAGGGCATCCGGCCCCAGTCCGGGTTTGGCCTTGCCGTCGCTGGACGGCAGAATCAGGAATTCCGGATCGGCCGGCAGGGCGATGCCGTTGAGCGCCATTTGCAGCAGCGTGCCGTATTCGTCGGCATTGCCCACCAGCACGGCACCCAGCAATTGCTGGCCGTCTTCGCTGACGACGATTTTCTTGTAGATCTGCTTGTTTTCATCGGTGTAGCGGAAGCTGCGGCAGCCCGGTGTGCGGCCCTGTGCATCACCAATGCTGGCCACGTCCACACCCATCAGCTTGAGCTTGGTGCTCATGTCGGCGCCGGCGAAGGCGACCTGTTCCTGGCCGGCGATAAAGCGCGCGGCCACGCGGGCCATGTCGTAGCCCGGCGCCACCAGGCCGAACACCTGCTCGTTCCAGGCGGCACATTCGCCAATGGCAAAAACATCGTGGTCGCTGCTGCGGCACACGCTGTCGATCACCACACCGCCCCGCGGGCCGATTGCCAGCGCACACTGGCGGGCCAGTTCGTCACGCGGGCGGATGCCGGCCGAAAACACGATCATGTCGGTTTCCAGATGGGTGCCATCGGCAAACACCATACGGTGGTGAGCGGTTGCGCCATTGATGATTTCAGTGGTGTTGCGGCTGGTGTGCACATGCACGCCGAGCGCTTCGATCTTGTTGCGCAGAATGCGCCCGCCTTCGTCATCCACCTGCACGGTCATCAGGCGCGGCGCAAACTCCACCACATGGGTTTGCAGGCCCAGATCACGCAGCGCCTTGGCACACTCCAGGCCCAGCAGACCGCCCCCCACCACCACGCCGCTGCGCGAAATGGCACCGGCAGCCGCCATCGCCTGCAAATCCTCGATGGTGCGATAAACAAAACAACGCTCGCGGTCGTTGCCGCGCACCGGCGGCACAAAGGGCGACGAACCGGTTGCCAGCACCAGCTTGTCGTAAGCCAGGATTTCACCATCCTGGGTGGTCAGGGTTTTATTGCGGCGCTCGATACTGGCCACCCGGGTATTCAGGCGCAGTTCGAAACCGCTTTGCTCGAAGAAATCCGGCGCCACCAGCGACAGATCCTCGGCACGCTTGCCGGCAAAGAATTCGGATAGATGCACACGGTCGTATGCCGGGCGCGGCTCTTCACACAAAACGGTGACGTGTACCCCTGGCACCTGCAACTGATGCATTTCTTCAAGGAACTTATGGCCCACCATGCCGTGGCCAACAACAATAATTTTCATCATTTTCATCACCCGGGCGCACCGCAACATTGATCTGCAAAACGGGCAAAGCCACCTGCCCCATTTGCCTGACAACATCCGCGGAACGCGTTTTCTGTCGGTTGCAATTGGTGGCGACGACGGCATGCAGCCCGGCGTCACCCCTTGCTGGCAGCGCGTCAGCGCCTGACTCACGCCAGCAAACAGGATTCAGCAAGTTCCGTGCCAGGCAACAATGGTGCGCAAACAGCTACGTTTACATGGTGCAGGCGCACATCGGGGCTTTCTTTCGGTGCACAAAACCGCACCATGTACGGACAAACGCATTAACTTGGTGCAATCTCGCGGCGAATGCATGCAAGGCTGTGGTGCATGCGGCAGATGCGCGCATGTTGGCCTGCGCAGGGCGGGCGGCCATGCAGCATGGGTGAAACAGCAAGCAGAGGATGGGCTGGGCAAGCGCCAGCCTGGCGCACGGCAGGGCCGGGTGGCGGCTACAGCGCCTGATCCGGCTTTTGATCGGGCTTTTGATCCGGCTGCGCGGGCTGCAGCCAGCGCAACAATTGGCGATAGACATCATGCCGGTAAAGCAGGGCCATGTGGCCCATGCCGTAACCGATCCATTGATGATCAGGTGGAAAAACCAGATTGACCGCCGGATCGTCATCAATCCCCAGTGCGCTGTCGATCGGCACCAGCCCGTCTCCGATCAGGCGGGAGGTGATATCTCCGGTTTTTTTGCCCACGGTGGCGGCCATTACGTAGCAGTCGACATGTTCGGGCAACGGAACGCCATGGCGCTGGTCGCCGACATGGGCAAAGCGGTCGTGCTCACCCCAGTCTTCATCGATGATGTTGCCGTAACGCAAATCAGTGATGCCGGCACTGCGGATTTTGCCGAGGCGCGAAAACGGCTGGGTGAAAGGGCTGATATCGGTAATCACATGAAACCAGTTGCCGCTGCGCTCCAGCGGCGCGCCATGATGGGGCGAGGCGATAAACACCATTTTGCTCAATAGCGGCAGCCAGAGGTGGCCGGCTTCGGCAGCATAATGACAGGCACTGCGCGCCACCAGCCCGCCCATGCTGTGGCCGATGATCACCAGCTCTTCCACCGGCACCGGCCATTGCTGCAGCAGGGTTTCCAGTTGTGCGGCAAACTGCCGGCCATTGATGGAGATATGCTGACCGGTGTTGTAATGCAGATACACAGGGGTGTAGCCCAGATCCTGCGCCAGCGCAGTGCCATGATTGTGGCGCCCGCTCTGCCATTGCAGATCGTTCATGCACAAGCCGTGCAGCAATACCAGAATGCGGCCATTGGCCTCGGGAATGGCCACTTGCAGCAGGGCACGCTGCAGCGTCAGCGCTTTGCCCTGGCGACGCAGGCTCATGCTGATCGCCAGCGGATTGCCGGTGGCATCGAGATAATCGCCCAGCACCCCGTTGAGCACCGCCAGCAAGGCCTCACGTCCCGGCCAGTTGCTGCGTTCATCCAGTTGCGGCAGCAAGGACGCCAGCATGATGCCCACCCCATTGCCCAGCCAGTGGGCCAGATTGCGGAAAGCGTCATAACCATACATGGTGGCCAGCGGCACGGCCGCCGGCAGCGGCACCCCGCCCTTGCGCGCCAGATGCAGCATGTTCATGTGAAAGTGTTCGACCATATTGGAAACGCCGACAATGGCTGACACGGCCAGATGATTGAGTCCGTGCAGATCAGTGGCGTGTCTGGATGGGGTGCGGGAAGTCCTGGTCATGCTCAATCCTGAAGAAACAATATCTGCATATGCAAGCTGCATGTTCCATTGTGCGCCTTCTGGCAGGCCTTTTCATCCTGAAAATCATGCCAGGGCGGACAACAATCCCGCTTGTTGCGGCAGCGCACCTGTGCCGGCGCAGGGCAGCACGGTCGCATCCAGACAGGCACAACAGGGCGGGCAGCGCAGATAGCCGGCACCAACAGCAAAGGTCTTCCGATTCACCGCCCTGCCCCTGCCCTGCAAGCCGCGCCGGCATTGGCTTGTAGCCTGGCCTGCAAGCCAATGTGGATGCGGCTTGCAGCCCGCTTGCCGCTCAGGCTGTGCCCAGCATACCGCGTTCGTCGTCAGGCTCGTCCACATCGTCGGCCAGCGCGAAACGGCCCTTGCCGCTGGTTTTGATGCGGTACATCGCCTGATCGGCGCGGTGGATGATGTCGGCAGCACTCATGTTGTCGTAAGGAAACAGGCACAGACCGATGCTGGTGCCGATTTCCAGGCCTTGCGGCACGCCCGGCAGGGTGGCAGCGACGGCATCCAGCAGTTTTTGCGCCAGCGCGCGGGCCTCGTTTTCGCTGACAATATTGACGGCAAGCACAAAAAATTCGTCGCCGCCGATGCGCGCCACCGTATCCATGCCGCGCACACTGTCGTTGAGGCGCCTGGCCACCTCGCGCAACACGTGGTCGCCCATCTTGTGGCCGAACCTGTCGTTTACCGCCTTGAAGCCATCCAGATCAAGAAAATAGCCGCAATGGCGGGCACCATCGCGGTGCGCACTTTCGATGGCCTGGCCGATACGGTCGTACAGCAGTTCGCGGTTGGGCAGCCCGGTCAGGCCATCATGCAGCGCGCGCGCCAGATGCTGCTGGCGTTCGTCATCCAGCTCGCGTTCGCGCAGAAACAGCAAGCGCCGCTGACGTTCGTTGAGATAACCGGCGGCACCGCCGATGAGGTTGGCGGAGATGATGAAAAAATCATGGCCGAGCAGCACGTGGGGCGGATAGTGCAACAGCCAGCCGAACAGCAGGTTGTAGAGCAGCAGCAACAGCAGGTCGATGCAGAATGCGTAGATGAAGCGGGTGCCGATAAAGTTGTAGGTATAAAACGTCACCAGCACGATCATCGGATAAAAATACGGTGCACTCTCCAGTGGCAGGGCAATCTGCATGCCAAGCAGGCCAACGCCCGCAGCCAGGCCCACCAGCGCCAGCAACAAGTGGCGGATGCGCGAGAAATGCCGGCTGAAGCTGATCAGCAGTACCAGCAACGGCACACACATGGCGGTTAAACGCACCAGCCAGACTTGCCGCGCCTGATCTGCTGCCACAAACCACTGGTCGAGCCCGCCATGCAGCAGATAGACAAACATGCCGACCAGTATCGCCACCTGCCCTTGCAGGCGGGTGCGCGCCAGGGTGGCATCCATGAAGGCCAGCTCCAGATCGTCATGCTTGAATCGCAGGGAAAATGAATACATTGCGAACGCAACCCCTCATCGACATCCCATTGTTTTCAGGCCGATGCGCAGGCAATGGGAGAACCCTGCTAATGATAGCCGTGCAAGATGACTGCGCCAGCATTTGTGCCACCGCGCAGCGACGCCGGCAATCGCCGCGACCGGCCCCGCGGCTATGTATAATCGCGGCTTGCCCGGCCCGGCAGGCAGGCGATGGAGAACATATGGCACACCCGAAACGGCCACAGCAGGCGGCCGACCTCAACATGATTGCACACTGGCTGCAAACCGGCCGCCCGGATCTGGCGCGGCCGGCACTCGCGCAATGGCTGGCGCGCAACCCGCTGCATGCACAGGCACTCAAGTTGCAGGGCGATCTGCTGAGCGCCGAAGGTGCGCTGCAGGCCGCGCTGGATGCCTATCTGCGCTCGCTGGCCCAGCAACAATCGGCCATCACCAGCAAGGCGGCCGTAGCCGTGGCGCAAGCCTTGCAACGCCACGATGTGCTTGCCGGCCAGTTGCGCCTGCTGATCCGGCTGGAGCCGCAGGATGGCCATCACCGTTTTAACCTGGCACAAGTGCTGAAACGTGATGCTGCCAGCGCAGCCGAGGCGGTGGCACTGCTGCAGCAATGCATCGAACTGGGCAGCATGGTCAAGGAGTCGTATTGCCAGATCGGCATGATCGCGCATTCGCCGCTGCAGCAGCGCGATCTGGCGCGCAGTGCCTTTTTGCAGGCACTGGCGCTGGATGCAGGCTATATCGATGCCCGCATCGGCCTGGCCAATCTGTATTGCGAAAACAATCTGGTGGAAGAAGCGCTGCAACTGCTGCAACAGGCGGTTGCCGACACGCCGCAGGAGCAGGTGCGGCTCTACAAGACACTCGGCGTATCGCTGCAGAAACTGGGACGTGGCAAGGAGAGCCTGGCGTTCATGCAGCGGGCGCTGGCGCTGATGCCGGACAACAGCGAGTTGTTCAGCAACTACCTGTTCATGGCCACCTACACCGATGAACTGAGTGATGCCGAATGGCTGGCGCAGCATCAACAGTATGGCGCCATGGTGGCGCGCCAGGCGCAAGCCTTCAGCCGGTTTGCACAATCTGCCGAGCCGCAGCGACGCCTGAAACTGGGCTTTGTTTCGGCGGATTTCCGCACTCACTCGGTGAATTATTTTTTTGAGCCCCTGCTGCAGGCGCTGGATCAGCAACAGCTGGAAGTGGTGTGTTATTACACCGACACGCAGCGCGATGAGGTCACTGCGCGCCTGCAGGCAATGGCTTCCGGCTGGCACGATGTTGCCGGCTTGAGCAACGAGGCACTGGCACGGCAGATTCATCAGGACCGGATCGACATTCTCATCGACCTGGGTGTGCATTCACCCAAAAACCGCCTGCCCGCCTTTGCCTGGCGCCCGGCTCCGGTGCAGATGAGCTGGCTGGGTTATCCCGCCACCACCGGCGTCAAAGAGATCGACTACCTGCTGCTGGATCGCTACTACCTGCCCGCCGACGCGGTGCTGCCCGCAGTGGAAAAGCCCTTGCTGTTGAACAGCTATCGCGTTTTCCAGCCGCTGGATGACATGCACAAGCTGCCGGTCAAACCACTTCCGGCACTGGAAAAAGGCTACATCACCTTCGGATCATTCAACGATTTCGTCAAAATCAGCCACAGCCAGCTGCAGTTATGGGCACAGTTGCTGCAACGCATTCCCGATGCGCGGCTGGTGATGATTGTGCATGCCCGCGAATCCACCGACTACATTCAGCGCTTTTTTGCCGGGCACGGCATTGCGGCAGAGCGGTTGATGCTGTTTACCAAACTGAGTTTCAGCCATTTCCTGCAGCTGCATCATTATGTGGATATCGCGCTCGATACCTACCCGTTTACCGGCCTGACCACCTGCATTCACGGCTTATGGATGGGCGTGCCGCCGATCACGCTGGCCGGCAGCCGCAGCACCAGCCGCTCTGGCCTGAGCCTGCTGGCGCCGCTGGGGCTGAAAGATTTTGTTGCCGGCAGTGCCGAAGAATATCTGCAAAAAGCCGAATACTGGGCCACCCAGCTACCGCGCCTGGCCAACATCCGCAGCGGCCTGCGCCAGCAATTGCAGCAGTCGCCGCTGATGGACGGCCCGGCCTTTGCCACTGACTTTGCCGCCACCATGCGCCGCGCGTGGCACCACTGGTGCAGTACCGCCGGGCAATGACGCGCAGCGGCCAGTGCCTTTCGCACTGCCCGCCAGACCCGGCTCAGAGAATCGCGCCCGGCCTTTCTCCGCGCTCGTACACCACATGCGCACGGCCGACAATCAGCGGGTCGAGCTTGCCGATCTGCTCAAGCTGCTTGTTGCGATATGGCATTTTGTGCAGCACATAACGCATGGCATTCAGCCGCGCGCGTTTCTTGCAGTCGCTCTTGACCACCGTCCATGGCGAATCGGCGGTATCGGTTTCGAAGAACATCGCCTCTTTGGCGCGGGTGTAGTCTTCCCATTTATCCAGCGATGCCATGTCGATCGGGCTGAGTTTCCATTGCTTCAGCGGATGTACTTCGCGCTCCTTGAAACGACGGCGCTGCTCGGCACGGCTGACGCTGAACCAGAACTTGATCAGATGCACGCCGCTGCGCACCAGATGACGCTCGAACTCCGGCGCCTGGCGCATGAATTCGGCGTATTCCTCGGGTGAGCAGAAACCCATCACCCGCTCGACGCCGGCGCGGTTGTACCAGCTGCGGTCAAACATCACGATTTCACCCTGCGTTGGCAGATGCTGCACATAACGCTGGAAATACCACTGACCCCGCTCGCCGTCGGTGGGCTTTCCAGCGCCACCACCCGCGCACTGCGCGGATTGAGGTGTTCCATGAAACGCTTGATGGTGCCGCCTTTGCCTGCCGCATCGCGCCCCTCAACCAGGATCACTACGCGCTGGCCGGTTTCCTTCACCCAGGCCTGCAGCTTGAGCAGTTCCACCTGCAGGCGGTACTTCTGCTTCTCGTAGCTGCGGCGTGACATCAGGTTCTTGTACGGGTAGCCGCCGTCGCGCCAGTCGGGATTGAGTTCGTCGTCCGGATTCGCATCGCTGTCGCCAAACACCCGCTGTTCGCGCAGCAGTGTCTTCAGTAACTC
>JAUPTR010000010.1 GCA_030917985.1 Pseudomonadota bacterium
TCAGCAATAAGAATAAAACGGCGATTTGGCGCATGGACGGGAGTCTAGCCTGCGACAGGGTGTCGCACCTTGATAAAAGTCAGTAGCCGGGCGGCTGGTACAACTGCACCAGATCGGCATGCAGCTTGTAGCCGGATTTGCCCAGGCCCATTGCCACATCGATGTCGGAGCGATCCAGCGTCAGCGTGCCACTCACCCACAGGGTTTCCATCATCTTGATTCTGGCCGGGGTCTTGGCAATCACATGGATGATCTGGTTGGCCGGTGGTGGTGGCGAATGCACGCAGGCACCGAAATACGGCACCAGCAGAAACTCGCTGACGACACCGTTGTTTTCCTCGATCGGCACGGCAAAGCCGGCGATCCTGATTTTCCTGTTATTGAGCGAAGGTTCACCCGGTGCGTTGTCCCAGATATCGCGCAGCTTGTTGAGCGCCTCGTTGGCGCGCGGGTCGCCATCCTGCAGACGATCGAGCTTCATGTCCTTGAAGGCCTCCATCGGGTTCCAGTTTTTCGGCACCAGCGCCTCCCAGGTGGTTTCAACATAAGCACCCTGCGCCGGTCTGGCCTTGGCGGCAGGCAACTTTTCACCCGGCTTGTATTGGGGCGAGGCGGCTTTCTCGGCGGCCTGCAGCGGCGTGCCCAGTGTCAGCAACAACATCAGCAACAAATGAGGTTTCATGCATTTTTCCGATTCGACAAAACAAGCGCCCATCATTGTAGGCCAGACTGCCTCGCGACACATAGTATCGGCCCGCCCGGCCAATTGCCGTGTCTCGCCGGGCCAATGCCCGAAACCGGCTGCTGGTCTATCCTGCTTGCATACAAACAGAATACGGCGGGATGGGGCAATGGACAGGCAGATAAGCGCGGACGTGGTGGTGGCCGGTGGTGGGCTGGCGGGGCTGGTGACGGCGCTGGAGCTGTTGCGCGCCGGCAAGTCGGTGACGCTGGTGGATCGCGATACGCCGGAGCGCTTGGGCGGGCTGGCGTTGTGGGCGTTTGGCGGCATGGCGCTGATCGGCACGCCGCTGCAGGTCAAGATGGGCATTCCCGATAATCCCGAAGTGGCGCTGCGCGACTGGATTCGTTTTGGCGGGCTGGACCCGAATGACGAGTGGCCGATGTCCTGGGCGCGTTATTACGTCGAACATTCGCGCAGTCAGGTGCACGACTGGCTCAAGGGTGAAGGCATCCGTTTCATGCCGGCGGTGAACTGGGTGGAGCGCGGGCTGAATGGCGACGGCAACAGCCTGCCGCGTTATCACGTGGTGTGGGGCACCTCGCGCGAGCTGGTGCGCTGTTTGATCGCGGCGCTGCACCGCGCCGAAAGCGGTGGCCGGCAGACGCTACTGCACCGGCATTCGATTACCGGGCTGGATCACGCTGGCGGCAAGGTAGTCGGGGCGCTGGCGCGCAACGATGAAACCGGCGCAAGCGTGCGCCTGAGCGCGCCAAGCGTGGTGCTGGCGATGGGCGGCATCAACGGTGGCCACCAGCAAACCCGCGCCAACTGGCCGCCACAGCGGCCAATGCCGGCGGCCATGCTCAACGGCGCGCATCCGTTTGCCGACGGCAAGTTGCACCACTGGGTGGCGGATCACCTCGGCGGGCAGATCACCCACGCCGGCGAGATGTGGAACTACGCCGCCGGTTTTCCGCATCCGTTTCCACATTTCGAGGGGCATGGTTTATCCGCCATTCCCTGCAAATCGGCACTGTGGCTCAACCACCGTGGCGAGCGCATCGGCCCCGAACCACTGGTGACCGGCTTCGACACCCACTGGCTGTGCCAGCGCGTGGCTGAGCAAGAGAAACCCTGGACCTGGCATCTGCTCAACTGGCGCATTGCCGCCAAGGAATTCGCCATCTCCGGTGCGGAACACAACCCGCGCATCCGCGATAAACAGTTCGTGCGTTTTCTCAAGGAAACCCTGCTCGGCAATCACCGTCTGCTGCGGCAAATGCAGCAGGAGAGCCGACATTTCCTGGTTGACGACACGCTGGCCGGGCTGGCGGCAAAAATGAACGCGCTCACCGCCTCGCACGATATCGATCCTGCCACGCTGCAAGCCACCGCCGATGCCTTCGATGCCAATTTTGCCCACGGCAGCCGGCTGCAAAACGACGACCAGATCCGCCGCATTCTGCATGCGCGGCAATGGGGGCCGGACAAGCTGCGCACCTGCAAGCCAGCACCGCTGCAAAAGCCCGGCGCCGGGCCGTACATCGCCATGCACATGCAGCTGGTGACGCGCAAAAGCCTCGGCGGCCTGCGCACCGATCTGAGCAGCCGCGTGCTGGATGCCAGCGGCCAGCCAGTGGCGGGGCTTTACTGCGTGGGCGAGGCGGCTGGTTTTGGTGGCGGCGGTGCCAATGGCAAACGCTCGCTGGAAGGCACCTTCCTGCCCGGCTGCATTCTCACCGCCCGCGCTGCCGCCCGCTCAATCATTGGCAGTTAAAGCCAATCTCATTCAGGAACTTCCCGTGCAAAACGATCTGGTTTCGATAATCCTGTTGCCGCTGACGCTGGCGTTCATCATGTTTGCGCTTGGCCTGGGGCTGGCGCTGAGTGATTTCAAACGTATTTTCACCCAGCCACGCGCGCTGCTGGTGGGTGCGGTGTGCCATTTTCTGCTGCTGCCACTGGCCTGCCACCTGATGCTGGACTGGTGGGGCATAAGCGGCGTGTTTGCGGTGGGTTTCATGATTCTCGCCGCCTGCCCTACCGGCAGTACCTCCAACCTGCTGACTTATCTGGCGCGCGGCGATGTGGCGCTGGCATTGAGTTTTACCGCCGTGGCCAGCGTGCTGACCATTTTCACCCTGCCGCTGATCGTGACCTGGGCGCTCGGCCATTATCTGGGCGCGGCGCGCGCGGTGGATGTGCCGGTGGGGCTGATGATGGGGCAAGTGGCGCTGGTGCTGGGTGTGCCGGTCAGCCTTGGCATGCTGGCGCGGCAGCGCTGGCCGGCTTGGGCGCGGCGCTTTGAAAGCCGCGCCACGCGTATCGCCACCCTGCTGTTTTTGCTGATTGTGGTGCTGGCGGTGCTGAAAAACTTTGCGCTGGTGCGCAGCCATATCGTCTCGCTGGCGCCGTTTGCGCTGACGCTGAATCTGGGCATGCTGGCGATTGGTTTTGGTATGGCCTGGCTGGCCCGCCTGTCACGCAGCCAGGCGATCACGCTCGGCATCGAAACCGCGGTACAAAACGCGGCGCTGGCGCTGGTGATTGCCAGCTCGGTGCTGAAAGACGACGCGATGGCCATCCCCGGCGCCCTGTACGGCGTCACCATGTACGTTGGCGGCTTGCTGTTTGCACTGACGATGCGCCGTTATGCACCGGCACCGGCCTGCGCCGCAGCGCCCGCAATGAATAACTGAGGAGATAAACATGCCCAATGGCGCACAAGCCCTGATGAAAACGCTGGTGGATGCCGGTATCGAAGTCTGCTTCAGCAACCCCGGCACCAGCGAAATGCATTTTGTTGCTGCGCTGGATAACGAGCCGAAGATGCGTGCGGTGCTGGCGCTGTTTGAAGGCGTGGCTACCGGCGCTGCCGACGGTTACGCCCGCATGGCCGACAAGCCCGCTGCCACTTTGCTGCATCTGGGCTGCGGGCTGGGCAATGGGCTGGCCAATCTGCACAACGCACGCAAGGGCCGGGTGCCGCTGGTGAATATCGTCGGCGACCACGCCACGTATCACGTCAAATACGATGCGCAGCTGCAGTCGGATATCGAAAC
>JAUPTR010000080.1 GCA_030917985.1 Pseudomonadota bacterium
ATGTGCCTTGCAGGCTGTTTCTTTATTCGATGCCCAGCCGCTCCATGCGATAACGCATCGACCGGAAGGTGATGCCGAGCAGTTTGGCCGCTGCGGTGCGGTTGAAGCGGGTTTTTTCCAGCGCGCTGACGATGGCTTCGCGCTCCAGTCGATCCAGGTAATCCTGCAAGGGCTGGCCCTCGCCGCTGAATTCAACCGCTTCGTCACTATCGCCGTCGCCGCCATTCGCCACCGGTGTCAGCTGCAGATCGGTCGGCGTGATCTGGCCGCCGTCTGATAATGCCAGTGCGCGTTCCAGAATATTTTCCAGCTCGCGTACATTGCCGGGAAATCCATATTGCAGTAGCGCCGCTTCTGCTTCGCGGGTCAGCGTTGGCTGCGCCATGCCGAGTTGTTCTGCGGTGCGTGCCAGCACGTGCCGGGCAATCAGCGGAATGTCTTCGCGCATTTCGCGCAGCGGTGGCATGCGCAGTTCGATTACGTTGAGGCGGTAATACAAATCCTGCCGGAAGCGGCCTGCCGTGACGCAATCCGCCAGATTCTGGTGAGTGGCGCTGATGATGCGCACGTCGATGCTTTCTTCGTTGGGGCTGCCCAGCTTGCGCACTTTCTTTTCCTGAATCACCCGCAGCAGTTTGACCTGCATCATCAGTGGCAGGTCGGCCACTTCATCCAGAAACAGCGTGCCGCCGTTGGCGGCCTGGAAAAAGCCTTCACGCTCTTGATCGGCGCCGGTGAACGCGCCTTTCTTGTAGCCGAAAAACTCGCTTTCCATCAGGTTTTCCGGAATCGCGCCGCAGTTGACCGGCACAAATGCCTTGGCGCTGCGGGTACTTTTCTCGTGGATCATGCGTGCCGCACGTTCCTTGCCGGAGCCGGATTCGCCGGAGACGTAAACGGGGGCATTGCTGCGCGCCAGTTTGTCGATCATTTCCCGCACTGATGCCAGGCTGGGCGAGTTGCCAAGAAAACGGCTGGACGCGCTGCTGTCGCCAGCTTTGCCCTGGGTGGTGGCGGGTTCCAGTGCCAGCGCTGATTTGACCAGTGTGCGCAGTTGTTCCAGCGCAATCGGCTTGGCGAGATAGTCGAAAGCCCCCAGCTTGAGTGCCCGCACCGCGTTTTCGGTGCTGCCATAGGCGGTGATCACGGCAATCGGGATGTCCAGATTGTGCTGGTGGATGTGTTCGACCACTTGCAGGCCTTCGCCGTCCGGCAGGCGCATATCGGTCAGGCACAGGTCGAATTTCTGCTTTTGCAGCTGTTCCAGCGCCTGCTTGACGTTGCCGGCGGCGGTAACGTTCAGGCCCATGCGCATCAGCGTCAGTTCCAGCAGTTCGCGGATGTCCGCTTCGTCGTCAACCACCAGCACGCTGTGTGCCGGGCTGCTGTCGCGTTTAGTTATTCCCATTCCTTGCCGCTTATCCTGAAGGTGGTGAGTCCGTTGTTATCAACATAGTCGAGCGTGGCGCGATTGGCGGCGCAGATTTCCCGCGCGATATACAGCCCGAGGCCGCTGCCATTGCTGTCGTCGGTGGTAAAAAAAGGCTCGAACAATTGATCGCGATGCTCAGGTTTCACGCCGGGGCCATCGTCGCTGATTTCCAGGCGGATGCCGTTACGTCCGGGGTGGGCGCGAATGGTAATGCTGCCGGGCTGTTGCCGGCAATAGCGCCAGGCGTTGCGGCACAGGTTCCATAACACCTGATGCAGGTGTGTGCGGTCGAAACTGAGGTAAAGTGGCCCGCTGATCTCAAGCCTGATGCTGTCGTCCGGCAGGTTTTCATTGGTGCTCAGTTCGTCGCGAAACAGGGGCAGGTATTCCTGCAGGTTGATCGATTCGGGCTGGGTGCGGTCACGCCGGTTAAGTTGCAGGATATCCTTGACCATTGCGTCCAGGCGTTTGGTATTGTCGCGGACGATACGTGTCAGCTTGCGGGTGAGGGCGTTGTTGCTGTCTTCTTCGAGCAGCTCGGCTGCATGGCTGATCGACGATAGCGGGTTGCGGATTTCATGGGCGATATTGGCGGTGAGCCGGCCCAGTGCCGCCAGTTTCAGCTGCTGAGCCTCGGACTGCTGGCGGGCGATGTCGTCGAGAAAAATCACCGCGCCCGCCTTGCGGTCGCTATCGACCGGCACAAAGCGCGCGCGTAGCAGTTTGCCGGTCTGTTGCGAGCGGAATACGTTGTCCGACGCTGACAGCGTGAGTTCGTCGCGCCAGTTGTTGGCGGCTGCTTGCAATTCTTCGGCGTAGTCGGCCAGTTTCAGGCGTTCGCGGATTCTGGGGGGGCCCAGCAGTTTTTCTGCCATTGCGTTTTTCTGACGGATATTGCCGTCGCCATCCACCACCAGCACGCCGTCGGTCATGTCATGAATGATCAACTGATTGATCTGCGCCATATTGGCCAGGTCGATGCTGCGCTGCACCGCCACCCGCTCGCTTTCGGTTGCATATTGCGCCAGCCGGTGCGCCAGCCAGGCCGTGGCGAAATAGCCGATCGACAACATCGCCGGCTGGCTGAAGTCGGTGGCATCGTTCTGCAGGTAACGCAGCACGTTGGACAGCATTACGCCGAGGCTGGCAATGGCGGCGTGAAACAGGGTCATCTTGCCGCGGCTGATCAGGCCGGCAGCCGCCAGATAGGGCATCAGCAGCACACCCAGACCACTGCGAATGCCGCCGTTGAGGTGCATCAGCGTGACGATGAAAGCAATGTCGATGCCAACCTGCAGGCTCAACTGGACATTGAACATCGGCCTGCGCCATTTGATGCTGGCAAACGATGCCACGCCGAACAGCCAGTAGCCGATGCTCATCCAGTAAAGCACGTCGGGCGGTTGTACTCCGTTCCAGTCTTCGCGGCCGGTGAGGCTGAGGATGGCCAGCAGCATGATACTGCCGATGCTGAGGCGGAACAGGTTGAAAAACAGCAGTGATCGCCAGAACGAATCCGGGTAGTGACGATTGGCCTGGCGGGTGTAGGAATAGGGGATGTACATGGCTGGTGTCGAGTCGGTTTGCCTCTGGATTGTAGGCGCTTGCGCCGCGTCTTACCCGGCCGACGTGCGGTGGTCTGCCAGAAAAGCGGCCGGCTGCGCTACAATCGATTTCTTTATGTCGCAATTCAGGATGTCGTTCATGGATATCAAAGCCTATATGCAACAGATTGGCCAGCAGGCGCGCACCGCTTCGCGCGCCATGGCCCGAGCCGACACCAACGCCAAGAACCAGGCGCTGAACGCGATGGCCGATGCGATTGACCGTGATGCCGCCAAGCTGCTGGCCGCCAATGAGCAGGATCTGGCCAATGCGCGTGCCGCCGGTCTGGACAGCGCCATGCTGGATCGCCTGTCCTTGAACCCGAAAACCGTTGCAGCAATGGCCGAAGGCTTGCGCCAGATCGCTACGCTGGCTGATCCAGTGGGTGAAATAACTGATATGAAATTCCGCCCGACCGGTATCCAGGTGGGCAAAATGCGCGTGCCGCTGGGTGTGATCGGCATTATTTACGAGGCGCGTCCGAATGTGACTGCCGATGCCGCCGGGCTATGCCTGAAATCCGGCAATGCCGCCATTCTGCGCGGCGGCAAGGAAGCCATCCTGTCGAACCAGGCGATTGCCGCCTGCGTGCGTGAAGGCCTGAGCAGCGCCGGCTTGCCCGAAGCTGCGGTGCAAGTGATCGAAACCACCGACCGCGCCGCTGTGGGCGAGTTGATCACCATGCAGCAATACGTGGACGTGATTGTGCCGCGTGGCGGCAAGGGCCTGATCGAGCGTATCTCCGCCGAGGCGCGGGTGCCGGTGATCAAGCATCTGGATGGCGTTTGCCACGTGTATATCGACGACGAAGCAGATCCGGAAAAGGCAATTCGTGTTGCTGACAATGCCAAAACCCAGCGTTATGCGCCCTGCAACACCATGGAAACGCTGCTGGTAAACGAGAACGTTGCCGAGCTGATCCTGCCGCCGCTGGCGCAGATCTACCGTGACAAAGGGGTGGAGCTGCGTGGCTGCGAGGCAACACGCGCGATCATCAGCGATGCCTTGGTCGCCACCGAAGAAGACTGGTATGCCGAATACAACGCGCCGATTCTGGCGATCAAGGTGGTGAGTGATCTGGACCAGGCGATTGACCATATCAATACCTATGGCTCACAACATACCGACGCAATCATCACCGAGAACTACACCAAGGCACGCCGTTTCCTGCGCGAAGTGGATTCCAGTTCGGTGATCGTCAACGCCTCGACCCGCTTTGCCGATGGCTTTGAATATGGCCTGGGTGCTGAAATCGGTATTTCCACCGACAAGATTCATGCGCGTGGTCCGGTGGGGCTGGATGGCCTGACCAGCCAGAAATGGGTGGTGCTGGGGGATGGGCATGTCCGCGTCTGAGCAGGTGGCTGGCGCATCCGGCACGATTCTTCCGGCGCCGGCCGGGGTGTTGCTGGCAGATGGTAGCCCGGCCTTTGGTGCCTATGCCGGCAATGTCGAAGCGGTGGATTGGAGCGGCCTGAATGCGGCCTTGCGGCGTACTGGTTTGTGGCGGCGCTTCCATCATAAGCGCTGGCAGTATGTGGGTATTGCGGGTGCCGATTGTTTTATCGGTCTGGCAATCGTTGATGCCGGCTGGGCGGCCTCTGCGTTTGCCTATGTGTTTGATCGCACGCAGCGCCGGGTGTTGCTGGAGTTCTCAGCAATGGGTGTGCCGGGCGTCAGCGTCAAGGTCAACGACAAGGCCGGTGATGGTGCGTTTGCGCAGTTCAAGGGGCCTGCGGGAGACATCAGCCTGATTCGTCAGCGTGGCAGCAGTGTTTATGTGCTCAAGCTGCAAACCCGCTCCGGTCTGAATATTGATGCCACCCTTGATGCTGGCCTTGCGGCACCCACCCTGTCGGCGATTATTCCGATTCAGGCGGGCATCGCCAACTGCACCCAGAAATCAGCCTGTTTGCGTGCCAGCGGCCATGCCAGCGTTAACGGCCGGTGTTTTGATCTGAATGGTTATAGCGCCAGCCTTGATTACACCAATGGTTTGCTGGCGCGAAATACCGCCTGGCGCTGGGCGTCGGCACACAGCCCGGATGTGGGTTTCAATCTGCAGGCCGGTTTTAATGGCGCGGCTGAAAACGTGTTGTGGCTGCACGGCAAAATAATCCTGCTCGGTGCCGCGCAGTTCGAGTTTGATCCAAAGCGCCCGATGCAGCCGTGGCGTGTGTTTACCGATGATGGGCTGCTGGATTTGACCTTCGAGCCACACGGTGCGCGCCGCGAAAACAAGAATCTGCTGGTGGCTGCCAGTTTTTATATCCAGCCAATCGGTGTGTTTTCTGGCCAGGTGCGCGCACATGCCAATGATGCGCCAACCATGGTCTGCAATCTGCTGGGTGTGACCGAAGATCACCGCGCACGCTGGTAGTTGTATACGGTTGTTGACCAATAAGGGCGCCGGATTGCCGGCGCCCTTTGTATTTGCCGGATGCTTGATTCATCTGGCATTATTCGGCCCATCCGTCAGGTTGCAGGGCAACTGAAAAGATGGATAGCGCCCGCTAGAGGCGTGCCCAAAAGAAGCAGAGAGCGTAGAGGAGAAGTGCATGTGGGATGCGTTGCTGTCGCGCGCCATCGAGTGCCTGACCGGCCCTGATCGCTGGTCGTATATTGCGATTCCGTTCGTCGGGGCGTTTATCGGCTGGTTTACCAACTGGAAAGCCATCAAACTCACTTTTTACCCCAAACGTTTTATTGGTATTCCACCTTACTTCGGCTGGCAGGGGATCGTGCCGCGCAAGGCGGAAAAAATGGCCGGGATGGCCATCGATATCATCCTCACAAAATTGCTGCGGGTGGAGGATATTTTTGCCCGACTCGACCCCAAGGCCATGGCCGAGGCTTGCCAGCAGCCGCTGAACGAAATCCT
>JAUPTR010000081.1 GCA_030917985.1 Pseudomonadota bacterium
AAGGAAGCGGCCGTGATTGCACAACGCCTGGGCGAAACGCTGTATGCGGCAATCCACAAGCCCTTCATGCTCAAGGGGCAGGAGTATCTGTGCAAACTCAGCATCGGCATTCGCGTTTTCAATCAACAAGACACGCTCGAAGAACTGTTCAAACACGCCGATCTGGCACTTTATCAAGCCAAAAACGCCGGGCGCGACACACTGCGCTTTTTCGACCCGAGCATGCAGGCGGAGCTGGAGTTGCGCAGCAAGCTGGAACAGGAGCTTTACCTGGCGCTGGCACACAAGCAGTTTGTGCTGCACTACCAGCCGCAAGTGGATGCCCAGCGGCGCATGATCGGCGTAGAAGCGCTGCTGCGCTGGCAACACCCGCAGCGCGGGCTGATTTTCCCCAACGACTTCATCCCGCTGGCCGAAGAAACCGGCTGGATTCTGGTGATTGGCCTGTGGGCACTGGAACACGCCTGCCAGCAACTCAAAATCTGGGCGCACCAGCCGCAGACACGCGAACTGCAAATCGCCGTCAACGTCAGCGCCCGCCAGTTCCGCCAAAGCGATTTTGTCGACCAGGTCGAACGCGCGCTGCAAAGCTCTGGCGCCAATCCGGCACGGCTCAAGCTGGAACTGACCGAAAGCCTGGTGCTGGAAGACGTGGAAGACACCATCAACAAAATGCACGCAATCAAGGCGCTGGGCGTGAAATTTGCGATGGACGACTTCGGCACCGGTTATTCCTCACTCGCCTATCTGGCGCAACTGCCGCTGGACCAGCTGAAAATCGACCGCTCCTTCGTGCTCAACCTGCCCGGTCCGCGCAACGACGAAACCATCGCCCGCACCATCATCACCATGGGCCAGGGGCTATCGATGGAGGTGATTGCCGAAGGCGTGGAAACCGAAGCCCAGCGCGCCTTTCTCGAGGCCCACGGCTGTTTTGCCTACCAGGGCTATTTTTTCAGCCGGCCACTGACGCTGCAGGCACTGGAAGCCATGCTGGCTGCAGGGCGCATGGATACTGGGTTGTAGACCGGCCTGCAAGGCAATCACAGCGCGGCTTGCAGCCAACCGCCTGCCAACACTGATCACCGCCGGCGGCATGACTGACCGGCGCAAACGCGTCAGACACTGATAACCGCCCGCCTCTTGCTTCCAGAGCGGTTTTGTTGTCTGATTCACCCCATGCTGATCGATTCTCATTGCCACATCAATTTCCCCGAACTCGCCGACCAGGCCGACTTGCTGATGGCGCAGATGCGCCAGAACCACGTCAGCCACGCGCTGTGTGTTGCCGTCAACCTGCCAGAACTGCCGTCAGTGCTGGATATGGCCGAACGGTATGCGAATGTGTTTGCCTCGGTAGGCGTGCACCCGGACTATGAAGACACACCCGAGCCAAGCGTGGCGCAACTGGTGGCGCTGGCGCAGCACCCCAGGGTGATTGCCATCGGCGAAACCGGGCTCGACTATTACCGGCTGCAAGGTGATCTGCAATGGCAACGCGAGCGCTTCCGCACGCATATCCGCGCTGCGCGGGAATGTGGCAAACCGCTGATCATCCACACCCGCTCTGCTGCCGAAGACACGCTGCGCATCATGCGCGAAGAAAATGCGCAGGAATGTGGTGGCGTGATGCACTGTTTTACCGAAACCTGGGAGGTGGCGCAGGCAGCGCTGGAACTGGGTTTCTACATATCCTTTTCCGGCATTGTCACCTTCAAGAACGCCACCCAGATCAAGCAGGTAGCGCAGAACATGCCGCTATCGCAGATGCTGGTGGAAACCGATTCGCCCTATCTGGCGCCGGTGCCGTTCCGTGGCAAGCTGAATCACCCGGCGCTGGTGAAACATGTAGCCGAACACATTGCCGATCTGCGCGGGCAATCGTTTGCCGAGATTGCTGCAGCCACTACGGATAATTTCTTCCGCCTGTTTCAGGCAGCCAGAGCCGCAGCATGAACCTGGAAGTGATCGTGCTTGGCTGCGGCTCCAGCGCCGGCACACCGGTGATCGGCTGCCACTGCCCCACCTGCAGTTCGGACGATACGCGCAATCAGCGCACCCGCGCCTCCACTCTCATCAGCGCCAATGGCGTGAATTTTCTCATCGATACCGGGCCGGATCTGCGCCAGCAGGCGCTGCGCGAGAATATCGAACGTGTGGATGCAGTGCTCTACACCCACCCGCATTCCGATCATCTCAACGGCATCGATGACCTGCGCGCCTACTGCTATCAGCAGCGCGGGGTGGTGCCCCTGTTCGGCAATGCATTTACGCTCGACAGCATTCAGCAGCGTTTTCCCTACGCGTTTTTTCCGCCCAGCCAGTATTGGGATAAACCGGTGCTATCGGCCAATGTGGTTGAACAGGCATTCGAATTTCAGGGGGTCAAGGTCACACCGATTCCGGTGATGCATGGCACCTGGCCGATTTACGGCTACCGCATCGGCAATGTTGCGTATATCACCGATGTCTCGGCAATCCCCGACAGTAGCCGGCATCTCCTGCAGGGGCTGGACTTGTTGCTGCTCGACAGCCTGCGCCGCGTGCCCCATCCCACCCATTTCAGCTTTGAACAGGCGGTGGTTGAAGCACAACGCATTGGCGCACAGCAAACCCTGCTGATTCACATGACACATGAGCTGTCTTATCAGGATATGGCAGCGGCGCTGCCCGACAATATCGTCCCCGCCTACGATGGTCTGAGAATAGTGCTATAACGTTTGCAAACAGGGTGCAGAGCGCTGTCAGTGCCGGCACGCCAACTTTTCCATCTGTCGAGATCCACAATCATGCCCACACAACACCTAGGTCCCAGCACCGCACACCAGCCTGACCTCAACTGGAGCCAAATCCGCGAAACCATTCTGATGATGGGTGTGGCCATTGGCCAGATTGAACACGCCATGAGCGAGGGCCACGATTCGGTGGGAACTCTGGCAGAGTCTTTCTCCAGCATGTTCCACAAGCTGAATGCGATTCGCGATGCGGCACGCAATCTGCCAGCCGAGGTGCAGCAGAGCGCGGCAGGCCAGGTAATTCTCGACAACGCCATCGAAGCCGCCCGCAGCACCGACAACGCCATTGTTGCCTTCCAGTTTTATGACCGGATGAGCCAGCGCCTGCAGCATGTGTGTGATTCGGTGGAAGCACTGGCGGAGCTGGTATCGGATGCCAGTCGCCTGTATAACCCGGGACAATGGGTGGAGCTGCAGAACAAGATTCGCAGCAAATACACCATGGAAGAAGAACGCCTGATGTTTGACGCCATCCTGCAGGGTGTCGGCGTGAAGGAAGCCATCGCCCAGGCAGAAACGGCACTGGCCTCACGCAAGCAACAACAGCAAAACGACCCGGAACTGTTCTGACTCAGTCTGCGGCCGACGGCATCGAGTCAGTCAGAGGCCGCAACAAGGGCTGTTGCGGATCACGCAGCAGCCCTTGTTTCAACAGCCGGGCTGCTTCCGCATGCCGCCCCTGTTGCCTCAGCAGTTCCACCAGATTGTGCCGCGCAGCTGCCAGATCGGCATCCAGCAGCAGCGCCTGCTGCCAGCGGGCTTCAGCGGCAGCGCGATCACCCGCCCGGTAAGCCACATTACCCGACGCAAACCACAGCGCAGCGCTTTGCGGCCAGCGCTTGGCAGCAGCAGCATAGATTTTGCCCGCGTCAATAAACCTGCCCATCTGCTCCAGCGCGGCTCCCTGTTGCAATAGCGGCATCAGTTCCGCCGTAGCCGGGAGCGTGCCCGGCACCGTCACCAGCATCGCCCAGTTCTGCCCTCTCGCCCACAGCCGCTGAAACACAGCCCACTCGATGCGGCTGTTTGCCTGCTCGCCCGAGATCATCTGAAACTCGCGGCTGGCACTGTCATAGCCGGTTAAAACCGCATAGTGCCAACGCGACAATGGCGGCATACCCAGATCCAGCAGCACCAGAATCGGGTGGCCAGCAGCCAGCTCCTGCAACAGCGCATTGTTATCGCCCTGCAGCACATAAGGCATCAGGCCATGGCGACGGCTGGCGGCAAGCAATTCCAGATTGAGCGCCCCCTGGCGCCCAGGCAAAAACACCTGCGGCGCAAGTTGCTCCGGCGTAACGGAAATGCCAGCATGAACCAAAAGCGACGCCAGCGACGCCGGGCCACACCAGTTATCCTGCTGCGGAAAAAATGCCACGCTGGGAAGCGATACGCGGGGCGGTAGCGACTGCGGCAGCGTGATGGGCTCCAGACTGCTGCAGGCAGCCAGCGCCAGAAGACAAACGCCCGCCAATTGGCGGGCGAGAAAGCAGCGTTGCACGCGAATCAGCGAACTGAACGGGTGAACGGGAATACCTTGGTCAGGCCGAGAATATCGGTTACCAGCAGCAGGATGAACAGGAACAACAACACGCCCAGCACATCCGAGCCAGCAGCCGGCAGATCGGCAATCTTGCCATTCAAATCGGCAATCTCGGCATCGCTCAACGCGGCAACACGCTCGCTGGCCTGTTGCGGATCAACACCCAGATGCTGCAACTGCTGGCGCACGTCTTCGCGCGCCATGAAAGCGGCAACGGCATCACGCTGTTGCGGGTTCTGGCCAACAGACAACACGCTGTCGGTTGGCAACATGGCAGCCTGCACCGGCGCGGTCAAACCCAGCATCGACACCACCAGCGCCGAGGCAACCAAACGTTTGGCAAATTTCATGTGTATCTCCTGATTCGATTCTGTTTGCTTATCCATCAGCCCCGACGGGCGGTCAGACGCGGCGTATCCACCGCCACATCGCCACACTGCGCACGATGACGCAACGCATGATCGATCAGCACCAGCGCCAGCATTGCCTCGGCAATCGGCGTGGCACGAATGCCGACACACGGGTCGTGCCGGCCGGTAGTCTGCATCATCACGCCATTGCCCTGCTTGTCGATCGACTGGCGTTCCTGCGGAATGCTGGATGTCGGCTTCAGCGCGATACTGACTTCAATATCCTGCCCTGTGGAAATGCCACCGAGGATGCCGCCGGCGTGATTGCTGGCAAAGCCATCGGGGTACATTTCGTCACTGTGCACCGAACCGCGTTGCGCCACCGAAGCAAAGCCGGCGCCAATCTCCACACCCTTTACGGCGTTGATGTTCATCATCGCGTAGGCAATATCGGCATCCAGGCGGTCATAAACCGGCTCGCCCCAACCCACGGGCACGTTTTCTGCCACAACGCGGATTTTTGCGCCAATCGAATCACGCTCGCCGCGAATCTGGTCCATATAGGCATCCAGCTCGCCGATGATGCTCTGGTTCGGCGCAAAAAAAGCATTGTTGGCAACGTGATCCCATGATTCGAACGGAATTTCGATGTCACCGATCTGCGTCATGCAACCACGGATTTCAATGCCGTAACGTTGCTTCAGCCATTTTTTGGCAATGGCGCCGGCAGCCACGCGCACCGCAGTTTCACGCGCCGAACTGCGGCCACCGCCGCGATAATCGCGAATGCCGTATTTTTGCCAGTAGGTGTAATCAGCATGGCCGGGACGGAAAGTCTCGGCGATTTTCGAATAATCCTGGCTGCGCTGGTCCTGATTGCGAATCAGCAGGCCAATCGGCGCACCGGTAGTTTTGCCTTCAAACACACCGGAAAGGATCTCGACAGTATCCGGCTCCTTGCGCTGAGTCACGTGGCGCGAAGTGCCGGGCTTGCGACGATCCAGCTCCTGCTGGATTTCTGCCTCGGAAATTTCCAGTCCTGGCGGGCAACCATCCACCACACAACCAATTGCCGGGCCGTGGCTCTCGCCAAACGAGGTAACGCTAAACAACAAACCGAGGGAATTACCGGACATCCTGAGATCGCTCCATTCAATTCAGCCGCGTGGTAATCTGGCAACCGCGTCAGCACAATAGCCGACGATTTTAACACAGCGGCAACTTTGGCAATCGGCCCGTGCTGCGTAACTTTTAAGGAATATTGATGGCAGTGCTCGAGGTAAACGACGACAGCTTTGGCGATCTGATCCAGTCCGACAATATCGTGGTGCTGGATTTCTGGGCAAGCTGGTGCGGCCCGTGTAAATCGTTCGCACCGATTTTTGAAGCCGCCGCCGACAAATATCCGGCCATCGTCTTCGGCAAAATCGACGTGGATGCGAATCAGGAACTGGCAGCACATTTCCAGATCCGCTCGGTGCCGACCTTGATGGTGTTGCGCGAAAAGGTGATGCTGTTTTCGCAGCCGGGCGCACTCAGCGCCGGCCAACTGGATGAATTGCTGACGCAGGTCAGCGAACTGGACATGGCTGAAGTCCATCGGCAAATTGCCGAGCAGGAAGCATCGTCCAGCTGAGTTAGGGCACCGCAGACAAGTCTGCGGTCGCGGTGATAAAATTCCGTTTACGTTCACGTCAACACCAACCCCATGCGCACATCCCCACTCTGGCAACCGTCTGCCACCGCTATCAGCAACAGCAATCTGAGCCACTTTCGTGATTTTGTTCAGCAACGTCATCACATCCGGCTGGACGACTACCCGGCGCTGTATGACTGGTCGGTGGCACACAGCGAGCTGTTCTGGCCCGCCCTGTGGGATTTTGCCGAGGTGCAGGCGCAGCGGCGCTGGGATCAGGCTCTGCTCGATGGCGACAAAATGCCGGGCGCCCGCTGGTTTGTTGGCAGCCAGCTCAACTTTGCCGACAATCTGCTGCGCCGCAGGGATGATGCGGATGCGCTGGTGTTTCGTAACGAAACTGGCGTCAGCCGCCGACTGAACTTTGCTCAGCTATACCGGCAAGTGGCGCAATTGGCAGCCACCCTGCGCCAGCAAGGCGTGGTTGCAGGAGACCGGGTTGCCGGCTTCATGCCCAATCTGCCGGAAACCGTGGTCGCCATGCTCGCCTGCACCAGCATCGGCGCGGTGTGGTCTTCGTGTTCACCGGATTTTGGCATACAGGGTGTGCTCGACCGTTTTGGTCAGATCGAACCGAGAATCCTGTTCTGTGCCGATGCTTATCTGTATGCCGGCAAACATATCAACAGCCTGGATCGGGTTGGGCAGATTGCCGCTCAACTACCCAGCCTGCAGCGGATAATTGTTGTTCCCTACCTGTCACCGGCACCGGCCTTGCGGGCATTGCCACTGGCGATCAGCTGGGAGCAGGCACTGGACAACGAAGCCAGCGAAATTGTCTTTGCACCGCTGGCATTCGATCACCCGCTGTACATCATGTATTCATCGGGCACCACCGGCGTGCCCAAATGTATTGTTCATTCAGCTGGCGGCACACTGCTGCAACACCTGAAAGAACATCTGCTGCATGGCGATCTGCGTAACGGCGACAGGATTTTCTACTTCACCACCTGTGGCTGGATGATGTGGAACTGGCTGGTGTCGGCACTGGCAGTCGGTGCTACAGTGATGCTGTACGATGGATCACCGTTCCATCCTGATTCAAACATCCTCTGGGATTATTGCCAGGACGAAGGCTTCACCACATTTGGCACCAGCGCCAAATACATCGCGGCACTGGAAAAAGCCGGCGCCAGACCGGGCAGCAGCCACAATCTGAGCCAGCTGCAAAGCATCTTGTCCACTGGCTCGCCGCTATTGCCGGAAAGCTACGATTTTGTCTACCGCGACATCAAGCCGGATATCCGGCTTTCCTCGATTTCCGGCGGCACCGACATCATCTCCTGCTTTGCGCTGGGCAACCCGGTACTGCCGGTTTACCGTGGCGAACTGCAGTGCCGCGGGCTGGGTATGGCGGTAGCCATCTTCAACGACGTGGGCGAACCGGTGAGCGGCGAAAAAGGTGAGCTGGTCTGCTGCAAGCCTTTTCCATCGATGCCGATTGGCTTCTGGAATGATGCCGATGGCAGTAAATACCAGGCAGCCTATTTCAACCGTTTTGCCAACATCTGGTGCCACGGCGACTATGCCGAGCTGACCGGACATGGCGGCCTGATCATCTACGGCCGCTCCGACACCGTACTCAACCCTGGTGGTGTTCGCATTGGCACGGCAGAAATCTATCGCCAGGTAGAACGTTTTGCTGAAGTACTCGAATCCATGGCAGTCGGCCAGGATTGGCAAGGTGATGTGCGGGTAATCCTGTTTGTACGGATGGTAGCCGGCCATTCCTTGACGCCGGAACTGGAGCATCGCCTGCGACAGCAGATCCGTGAAGGAGCCAGCCCGCGGCATGTGCCGGCAATCATCATCGAAGTGGCCGACATTCCACGCACCATCAGCGGCAAAATCGTCGAACTGGCAGTGCGCAATGTCATCCACGGGTTGCCAGTAAAAAATCAGGATGCCCTGGCCAATCCCCAGGCATTGAAGCTGTTCGAAAACCTGCCGCAACTACAGCAATAACCGGCAGATGCGGGGAAAAACCGGGCATGGGCTCGATCATGCAGCGGGTTTTATTGCAATCCTGACGTGAAAGCCTTGCCTGGCAAGGTTTCATCCATTATCACAAAGGATATGATGCCCCGCTTCCTCACCATTCTCTCCAGCCTGCTGTTTAGCCTGATGCTGGCGGCGTGTACCGCTGCGCCAGAGAAACCCCTGCGCCTGGGCACCAACGTCTGGATCGGTTATGAGCCTTTTTATCTTGCGCGCGAAATCAACGCACTGGATCAGGACAAGGTTCGCCTGATTGAATACACCTCATCCCTGCCCGTGCTGCACGCCTTTCGCAACGGGCTGCTGGACGCCGCAGCACTGACACTGGACGAGGCGCTGCTACTGAGCCAGCAATTGCCGGATATCAGCGTGGTTGCGGTGCTCGACATCTCCAATGGGGCAGATGCCTTGCTGAGCCGGCCAGAGTTCAGTGATATCCGGCAACTGAGCGGAAAAACGGTGGCGGTAGAGAATCTGGCCACCGGGGGTTACCTGCTGTTGAGGGCGCTGCAGCAGGCTGGCATGTCGCCAAACGCAGTCACAATAAAAGCCGTATCGGCAGACAACCATGAAGCAGCGCTGGAAGCCAAAGATATCGCCGCAGTGGTCAGTTATGATCCACAAAAAACCCGCATGCTGGCCAACGGCGCTCACAATCTGTTTGACAGCAGCCAGATACCGGGCGAAATCGTCGATGTGCTGGTTGTTCGCAAACACATCCAGCAGCAGAAACCACATATGCTGCGCCACCTGCTCAAGGGTTGGCAGATTGCACATCAATACCTGCAGCGAAACCGGCGTGAAGCACTGGTAAAAATGCAACCCCGCCAAAAGCTGAATGCGGCCCAGATTGAAGGAGCACTGCAACAACTGAGCTTCCCCGATAAGGCACAGAATCAAATCCTGCTCGGCCAGTCCGGACAATTGCACAAAACGCTGCAGCGGCTTCGCCTGCACATGCAGTCCAGCCAGCTATTGTCGCCATCGGCCGCGACACCGCTGACACTTGATCCATCCTGGTTGCAGGAGTGATTCGGTGAACAGGCGGCAGAGCAAGTCGGTCAATCTTCTTCTGACAGGCGTCATTCTGACGCTTGGGGTGCTGGTAGCCAGCTTTTTTGTATTTGGCCGGCTGAACACCGCCCAGAATCACATCGAATCCTATGCAGAAAGGCAGGTTGACGAACTGTCCTCGGTGATTGATGCCGACTGGGGGGAGCAGATTGCCCGCAAGGAGTTCGCCACGATACAGACCGGCATCTCCAATATGCTGGCCAGCGGCGAATACCGTTCAATCGTATTGCTGGATGAGCAAAACAGGGTGCAGGCTGCCTCGCGGCTGGATTGGGCGCAGCAACCGGTATTGATGTTGATGAGTGATTTCAGCGAAAAAGATGCCGCTCTCGCCCGCAAGGGGCAACGTCGGGTGATCCGCCCCCTGCTGGATCGCAGCATTATCCAGGCCTATCTGCCCATAAAGCCTCACGATACGCAATCGCTGATGCGTCAACAGACAACCTCGCTGCTGCTGATCGAATACGACCTGACTTATGCCAAACGCGACATGCGCCAGGACGCAGTACGGCATATCGCCTTGTTTCTGGCGCTGTTGATGTTGCTGCTGGGCATCACATGGATGCTACTCGACCAATCGATACGCCAACCCCTGTTGCAGCTGCGCATGGCAGCCAGACGTATGGCCGGAGGCGATCTGCATGCCCGCAGCAAACTGGACCTGCCAAACGAGCTCGGCGACTTGAGCCGGACCCTGGACGACATGGCGGCCCGGCTGGCTTCAGATCGGCAGGCCCTGCTTTCCCAGCAAAATGCACTGTCAGAGTCGGAACGCAAGTACAAGGCACTATTCAACGATAGCCGCGACGGCATTGCACTGCTCAGCACCGATGGCAAGTATATCGATGCCAACCCACAGTATCTGAGCATGCTCGGCTACACGCGTGAAGAACTGCTGCATCTGAGCTATGAAGACTGCACACCGAAGCGCTGGCACGCAATCGAAACCCAGATACTGGAAAACCAGCTATTCAAGCGCGGCTATACCGATGAATACGAAAAGGAATACGTAGATAAAAACGGACGGGTGTTTCCCGTCAGCATCAAAGCCTCGTTACTGTATGGCGAATATGGCGAAGTGCTCGGCATGTGGGGCACCGCACGCGACATTTCCGAGCGCAAACAGGCCGAGAGTAAATTGCTGCTTGCGGCAAGGGTATTCGAAAACAGTGGCGAAGGTATTGTCATCGTCGACGGCACGCGCACCGTTGTCTCAATCAATGCAGCATTCAGCCGCATAACAGGTTATGAACTGACCGAAGTTTACGGGCAGCCACTGCAGTTTCATGCGGCAGGGGTAAATGATGATGGCTTTCTGCAAACCCTGTGGCAGGCAGCCGAAAGTGGCGGCTATTGGGAAGGCGAAATTCGCTATCGGCATCGTGATGGCAACAATCGTACGGTCTGGCTCACCTTGCGCCAGGTAAAAGAAGCCAACGGCCACGTAGCCAATTACATTGGTCATCTGACCGACATCAGCGAACGCCGCGCCTGGGAAGAACATTTCCGTTACCTGTCTGAACACGACTACCTGACCGGCCTGCCCAATCGCACGCTGTTTCAGGATCGGTTGCAGCAAGCCATCCTGCAGAGCGAACGCAGCGGCGAAAAGCTGGCAGTCGCGTTCATGGATCTGGATCGCTTCAAGAACATCAACGACTCACTCGGCCACCATATTGGCGACAAGCTGCTGCATGCAGTGGCAGAACGCCTGAAACAATGTGTTCGCAGCAGCGACACCATCAGCCGCCAGGGTGGCGACGAATTCATCCTGCTGCTCACCGGCCTGCACCGCCGCGAAGACGCGATTCAGATTATCGAACACATTCAGGCAGCCGTTGCCAATGTGTACCTGATCGATGACTATGAATTCAACGTGACCAGCAGTGTTGGCCTGAGCCTGTTCCCCGACGATGGCAATGACCATGACGCGCTGATCAAGAATGCCGATGCGGCGATGTATCAGGCCAAAGCGGCAGGACGCAACAGCTATCACGTATTCACCGACGAATTGAAGGAAAAGGCGGTAGAACGGGTGCAAATCGAATCCGGGCTGCGGCGGGCACTGGAAAATGGCGAACTGCGCCTGAATTACCAACCACAAATCGATATCGCCAGCGGCCGCATTATTGGCGCCGAAACGCTGATTCGCTGGCATCACCCTGAACTGGGCGTGATTTCACCGCTGCGCTTTATCCCGGTGGCCGAAGAGAGCGGCCTGATTGTCCCGATTGGCGAATGGATTCTGCAGCAGGCCTGCAAACAGGCGCGACAATGGCAGGTTGACGGGTTCGAGCTGACGATCGCAGTGAATATTTCTGCCGTACAGTTCCGCCACAAATCGCTGGAAGACACCGTCAACCGGGCCCTCGCCTACAGCAACCTGCCACCGCAATGGCTGGAGCTGGAGCTGACCGAAGGCCTGATCATGGAAGGGTCTGACGCCATCATCGGCATCATGCAACGCCTGCGGCAAATTGGTGTCAAGCTGTCGATCGACGACTTTGGCACGGGTTATTCATCGCTCAGTTACCTGAAACGTTTCCCGATCGACAAGCTGAAAATCGATCAATCGTTTGTACGCGACATCACCAGCGACCCGGATGATGCAGCCATTACCCGCGCCATCATCAATATGGCGCAAAGCCTGAAACTGAAAGTGATTGCCGAAGGCGTGGAGAACGAAGCGCAGCTGGATTATCTGCGCCAGCATGCCTGCGACGAATATCAGGGCTATTACTGCAGCAAACCGCTACCCGCCGACGAGTTCAGCACCCTGCTACAAAGCATGACCACACGACGGCCGGCAGCCAACGCGCCGGAGAACGAGCCGCCGCCATCATGAGCCTGATCCAGTCCGCCAAACTCAATGGCTACGATCCGCATGCTTATCTGAACCTAAAAACCGCAGTTGAAACCGGCGGGCGTGCTGAAACCCTTGCCTGGCGCGGGTTTTGGTGAATCAATGCAATCTGCGGAGCAGTTCAGGGTAAATCGCTGAAAGCCTTTACCCATAAGGCTTTCAGCCAAAAACGTGTGGTCACCTGCGGTTTTTAGGCTGAACGCCGTGCTGACCCG
>JAUPTR010000082.1 GCA_030917985.1 Pseudomonadota bacterium
CAGCCTCCGGTACCTCGGCATCAGGTGCTGCACTGGTGGCGGTTAATACTCTCGATGTGACCACCGCTACCGGTGCAACCAACGCGCTGCGTATCGTGGATAGCGCACTGGCTGCGGTGAATGGCCAACGTGCAAACTTCGGTGCACTGCAAAGCCGCTTCGAGGCAACAATCGCCAACCTGGCAACAACTGGCGAAAATCTGAGCGCTTCGCGGTCGCGGATTCGGGATGCTGACTTTGCCGCTGAAACTGCCAACCTGTCGCGTAACCAGATTCTGCAACAAGCTGGCACCGCAATGCTGGCCCAAGCTAACCAGTTGCCGCAACAAGTTCTGTCTCTGCTGCGTTAACCGCTGAACCTGGCGGTAGTGGATAAAGTGCCCGGCCAGTTAAACTGGTCGGGCTCAATACCATAAAGGAGATGCAAAATGAAAGTCGATGCCATCGGCTCGCAAGCGTCGCTCGGAATGAATGTCGGAGATTCGGCTTCTCAGGCAGCTCGCTTGCAGCAACAAGTGTCCAAGGAAATTTCGTCAACTTCGCAGGCGGTGGCAGCTGATGCCGCACAGCCAGTAAAAAAAGCACTCGATCAGCGTCAATTAAAAGAATCTACCGAAAAGCTTAATAAGTTTGTTCAGGGTTATGCCAGTGAGCTCAAGTTTTCAGTTGATGAAGATTCGGGTATTGGACTGGTAAAAGTGATTGATACCCAGTCGAAGGAAGTCATTCGGCAGATTCCTTCAGAAGAGGTTGTGGCTATTGCCCAGAGTATTGAAAAACTGCAGGGTTTGTTGTTGCGGCAAAAAGCCTGATTTAGTCAGGCCTTTTGCCGCAGGAGAATTATCATGGCGATCTCGTCCCCCGGAATTGGTTCTAACCTTGATGTGAACGGCATCGTGTCGCAGTTGATGGCAGTTGAACAGCAGCCATTGACAGCGCTTGCGAGGAAAGAAGCGACGCAGCAGAACAAGATTGCTGCCTACGGTGCCCTCAAGGGGTCGTTAACCGCGTTGCAGGGTGCGTTGAGCGGCTTGTCCGATGCATCCAAGTTTCAGCAGTCCAAAAATGTGGCTGTCAACGATACTTCAATGTTGACGGCAAGCGCGACCTCTATCGCGAGTGCCGGTAGTTATGCGGTTGAAGTGACCAAATTGGCTCAGTCGCAAAAGTTGCTTGCAGCGGGCCAGGCTAGCAGCACTGCCGTAGTGGGCAGCGGTACGCTTACATTCAGTTTCGGTACCGTTGACAAGTCTGCGGGTAGCTTTGATAGCGTGACCGGTAAGTATACGGATGCAACTTTCACGGGTAACGGCGCAGCAGCAAAAACCGTAACTATCGATGCCAGCAATAATTCGCTGGAGGGGATTCGCGATGCGATCAATAAAGCGGGGATCGGCGTAACGGCTTCAGTCCTTAATGATGGTTCGGGCAGCCCTTACCGCCTGTCTTTGTCGACCAACAGTTCCGGTGCAACAAACAGCCTGAAGATTGATGTGACGGGTGATCCCGCGTTGCAGGCCCTGTTGGCTCATAATCCCGCAGCCAACGCAGGCCAGGCATTGCAGGAAACCGTTACCGCGCAGAATGCGGAATTCAAGCTGGATGGCGTGACAATCAGCAAGGCCAGTAATACTGTAACGGACGTGATTCAGGGGGTTACGCTGAATCTGCTTAAGGCTAACGTCGGCTCTGCCGCCAGGGTAACTGTATCGACAGGTTCAGCCAATATCGCCGACCCGCTGAGCTCTTTCGTCAAGGCATATAACGATCTGAACAAGCAGATTACGGATATGACTGCGTATGATCCAAAAACCAAGCAAGGTGGTGTCTTGCTCGGTGATAGTGCTGTTCGGACGATTCAGAACCAGTTGCGTAATGCACTCAACCAGACGGTTGAAGGTGTCTCGACCAGCTACAATAGCCTGTCAAAGATTGGTGTGGCGTTTCAGAAAGACGGCTCGCTGCTGGTTGATAATGCCAAGCTTCAGGCGGCAACGAGCAATGCATTTAATGATGTTGTCTCACTGCTTTCCAACTTTGGTACCACCACCGATACCTTGGTCAAGTACAACTCCGCCACGACGTCGACCAAAGCCGGTACCTATGATGTCGCGTTGACTGCATTGGCCAGCAAAGGTACTGCGGTTGGTTCGGCTGTCTCTGTTTCCAACGGTGTTGATATTACTGCAGGCGTAAATGATAGCCTGACTGTTACCCTTGATAACATTACAGCGACCGTTACACTGGGGGCGGGTAACTATTCCACACTGGATGCGTTGACGGCTGAAATTCAGTCAAAAATCAATGCGGCCACCGAGTTTCGCGATGCCGGAAATACGCTGGCGATTACCGGAACCGGATCAGTAGGCACCGGCGGAACCTCGTCTTCATTTACCTTGACGGCAACCTCAAACCGTTATGGCTCAACATCAAATGTCAATTTGAGTGGATCGGCGTTCAACTCGCTATTCGGTGCCGCCGCATTGACGACAGCTGCCGGCGTTGATGTGGCGGGGTCAATTGGTGGTTTTGCCGCGACTGGTTCAGGCCAGAAGTTAACGGCTAACACCGGTCCTGCGTCGGGCTTGTCTTTGACAATCACTGGCGGTACTGTACCTGCAGATCGTGGCACGGTGACCTATACTCGGGGCCTTGGAGGACAACTCAACACGCTGATGGGGCAGTTGCTTGGCTCTACTGGTCCTATCGATGCAAAAACCAGCGGTCTGAATTCCAGCATCGAAGATATTGGCCGCCAGCGGGAAACGCTCAATCGGCGTTTGCAGGATATCGAAAAGCGTTATCGCACGCAGTTTAGCAATCTGGATGTGTTGCTGGGCAATATGTCCCGCACATCATCATATCTGACACAACAGTTGGCAGCGCTCACAGCAGGCTAGACGTGCACACTGTGTTAGGAAACAGGCTTATGAACCCAAATACCTACAGCGCACTTAACGCCTACACTCGTTCGGCGCTGGAAATGGAAGTCAATTCCGCGAACCCACATCGCCTGATCCTGATGTTGTTCGATGGCGCGTTGGCGGCCATTGCCGCTGCCAAGGGCCAGATTCAGCGCCAGCAAACTGGTGAAAAGGGTGTGATGCTGTCCAAGGCTATTTCGATTATCGAAGAAGGGTTGCGGCTATCGCTGGACAAAACTGCCGGCGGGCAATTGGCGGAGCAACTGGATGCCTTGTACGAATATATGTCGCATCGCTTGTTGATGGCCAATATCAACAATGATGTTGCGGCAATTGATGAGGTCACGGCGTTGCTGAATACGTTGCGTGATGCCTGGCAGCAAATCGGTGGACCCTCCCCGGCAACCGCACCAGCACCGCAGCCAGGACAGGCTGCAGCCAGTTATGGCAAGATCTGAAGATCAGGCTGTTGCCGTACTGGCTCAGCTTCAGCTGATTGTGCTGTCCAGTAAGCAGATGCAGGCTTATGCAGAAGCTGAAGAATGGGATCGCCTGATCAGTGAGGATGTGCGGCGTTTGCAGCTACAGGCTGTGCTTCAGTCTTGCGCCTGGCCTGATGATAGTTGGCAGGCCCGGGAGCGGGAGCGTGCAACTGACCTGCTGCAACAGATTCTGGCCTGTAATGCCGCGATTGAATTGCACGCTGGGGCTTGGCGCGATGAGTTGCGCTCCATTCTTGCTGAGGCGAGAATATCTACTCGCGTTTCCAGCGCTTACGCCAGCAATTCCGGCGCTTGAATGATTTCCGGGCGGCAGGCCGCCGGGTCTTCGGCTACAGGCATCAGCAAAATAACTGCACGAGGACAGCATTGCGCATTCCCGGTTTTCATGAAGTGCACCTTACGATGGGAATGCAATTAAATTTCGCTGTCTCTTCTTGCCGGCGGGCCCGATGGCAGGTCGTACTTGAGACTGAATGATTTGCTGCGCTAGCACGAGACTCGGCCAATATTTGGTCGCGTTGTCGTTGCATTGCCCCGCTATAGGTCTCAAAAGCGGGTAATCTGCCCGCGTTTTTCACTCGACTCGCGACGATCGCTCAGGCCCGACAGGCTGCTAGTTGTTTTGGTTTGCCAGGATTTTATAACTGTTAATTTTTCTGACCGCACTCGTAAATAATATGGAATCGATCGTAATTACCTGGCGGGAGCTTCTGCTGCTTGCAGCTATTGCGATCTTCGTCTATGTCGCAGAGGCGGTGATGTTTTTGTTGAAGCTGAAAAAAATCCGCCCAAGCCAGAGTGCCGTCGACCTTTCCCCTATTCAGTCGCAAATCGATAGTCTTTCGGAGCGTCTGGATTTGCTGCAGCAGTCCATTGCAGTTCTGGCGGTGCGGCCGGTTGAGCGGCACGAGCCACTCCGGCAGGAGTCGGTGTCAACAGCTGAAACCGCCCCCCCCGTCCGCGAAGCGCCTTCTGCCTACAGTAAAGCCATAGAGTTGGCGCGTCAGGGGCTTGATCCTGATAGCTTGGCCCAGCGATGCGGTATTTCCCGGGGTGAGGCAGAGTTGATCATTGCTCTTCACAGGTTTGACTCCGCATGATGCACAACGACGGCATGAGCCAGCTTGATCTGCTGGTCAAGCGTTTTTCCCCGCCGTTATTGGAAGTTTCTCGCGACTCACGGGAAGAACCGAAGCTTGCTCCCGGTGAGCGGGTGCAGGCCCATGTGCTGGCCAGCTTGCCCAATGGCCGTTTTCAGGTGCTGATCAAGAATCAGGTATTGGATATGAATTTGCCTGCCAATACCCAGCCAGGTGAACAACTAGACTTATCTGTTGTAAAGAACCAGCCGCGTTTGACGTTTGCGTTCACCCGTGATTTGCAGCAAGCCTTGCCTGTCTTGGCGCCAGAAGTCAAGTTGAGTGATGCGGTGAAATATCTGGGTGCATTGTTACAGCGGGTGGAAGATGCGCCGGATGGCACGCTAAAGCCAGCCTTGATACAGTCGCCGCCTTTGATTGCTGGTGCAGTGAATGCACCGGATGGCGCCACGCTGGCTCAGAATCTGCAGCAGCGTTTGAGTCAGAGTGGTGTTTTTTTTGAGTCGCATCAAGCCGAGTGGGTGGTGGGTCAACGTTCACTCGGGCAGTTGCTGCAAGAGCCTCAGGCCCGAATGGGGCAGGAGCCACAATCCGCTGTTGCACAGGTGCAGAAGGGCGTTTCTCTGCCAGGTGCTCCGGCAGCAGAAGCTATTCAGGAGCAGATGCAGGCTGCCCCATTAGATAAGAATAGAATCGCGCCTAGGTTGGGTCTGCCCGGTGCTCCGGCAGCAGAAGCTATTCAGGAGCAGATGCAGGCTGCCCAGTTGGATAATAATAGAATCGCTCCTGGGTTGGGTCTGCCAGGTGCTCCGGCAGCAGAAGCTGTTCAAGAGCAGGTGCAGGCCATCCCTTTAGACAAGAACATTGCCGCGACCTCGTTGGACCAGCCCGCACGCCTGGTATCCAATTTGCAACCATCAGAGCAATTGCAGTTGCGTGAACTGGTGCAGCAGCAACTCAGCCTTCTTGATACCAGACAATTGACCTGGACGGGATTGGCCTGGCCTGGTCAGCCACTCGAGTGGCTGGTGCAGGAGAGGCAGGCGGATCCAGGAACCGGAGATGGGCAAACCACGGTCTGGTTTTCCCGTCTCAAACTTGATATGCCGAATCTGGGTGAGGTGGTGGCTTCTGTCTCCTTGCTTCCGGGCGGTGTGCAAGTTCATTTCCAATCCACCCAGGAAACAGCGAGATTGTTGCACAGCCAGAAATCTCGCCTGTTTGATCAATTGGCTGCTGCCGGGCTGAACTTGCTGGGGGCATCGGTGAATGACGAACAATAAAGACCCCCAGCGCCAAATGGCCGTGGCGCTGGCCTATCAGTCAGGGCAGGCAGCCCCGAAGGTTGTCGCAAAAGGGCGGGGCTTGCTGGCCGAAATGATCATTGAGAGGGCGCGCGAAGCCGGCTTGTTTGTTCACGAATCACCAGAGATGGTTTCGTTGCTGATGCAGGTTGACCTTGATCAGCATATTCCGCCGGAACTCTATCGGGCAGTGGCGGAATTGCTGGCATTTATCTATTTGCTGGAAAAAGGCGCTGCAACCCCTGATCTGGCGCCAACAATTTCGCTTGATCTGAAAGAAGACGAATGACAAGACCAGTAGTCGGTTTCATCGGCCTCGGTATCATGGGGCGGCCGATGGCCCTGAACATCAGGAATGCAGGTTATGAGTTGCATGTCTACGCCCGGCGCGCGGAATCCATGCAGCCCTTGGCTGACGCTGGCGCGATTCCGAGTGATTCACCTGCTGCGGTGGCACAGGCTGCAGATGTGGTTTTCATTATGGTTTCAGATACGCCGGATGTTGAGTCTGTTTTGTTTGGAGAGCTGGGTGTCGCATCGGCTGCCAAAGCAGGGCAGATTGTGGTCGACATGAGCACCATTTCGCCGGTCAATACCCGTGATATGGCGGCACGCCTTGCTGCATTGGATATCGATATGCTCGATGCTCCGGTATCGGGCGGTGAAGTGGGGGCTATTGCCGGCACGCTGTCGATCATGGTTGGTGGAAATGCTGCAGTCTTTGCGCGGGTGCAGCCATTGTTTGGCGTTATGGGCGGCAACATTGTGCATATTGGCGATCATGGCTGCGGACAGGTGGCCAAGGCGTGCAATCAGATTACCGTGGCCGGGGCCATTGCGGCCGTGGCCGAAGCCATGCTGTTTGCCCGGAAGAACGGAACTGATCCTTACAAGGTTCGAGAGGCGCTGCTGGGAGGTTTTGCCGGCAGCAAGATTCTCGAAGTACATGGCAAGCGCATGCTGGACCATAATTTCCAGCCCGGGTTCAAAACAGCCCTGCATCAGAAAGATATGGATATTGTGCTGGATACCGCTCGCCAGATTGGCTTGGCGTTGCCAACCTCAGCAATGGTTGCTCAGTTTCTGAATGCGTTGGTTGGAAGTGGTGATGGCGAACTGGATTCGTCTGCGATTGTGAAGGTGATTGAGAAAATGTCGCAGTAACAACAATTGCGTTGATTAAATGAAAAGCCCGGCGAAACAGACTGTTTACGCCGGGCTTTTTGTAATAGCGGCAAACCTTATTCCGGTCGCATCTGCGGGAACAAAATGACGTCACGAATTGACGGCGCATCGGCCAGCAGCATCACAAAACGGTCAATGCCGATACCTTCGCCGGCGGTCGGCGGCAGGCCGTGTTCCAGCGCGCGGATGTAGTCGGCGTCGTAATGCATGGCTTCGTCGTCGCCGGCTTCTTTCTGTTGTACCTGCTCCATGAAGCGCGCAGCCTGATCTTCGGCATCGTTCAACTCAGAGAAGCCATTGGCGATTTCGCGGCCAACGATGAACAGCTCGAAACGGTCGGTGAGCGCCGGGTTGCTGTCACTGCGACGTGCCAGTGGTGAAACTTCAGCCGGGTAGTCGATGATGAAGGTTGGCTCCCACAGCTGCGATTCGGCGCATTCTTCGAACAGACTCAGCTGCAGGCCGCCAATACCATCGGTCAGCACCGGTTTGCCGCCGAGTTTGTGGATTTCCGCTTTCAGCCAGGCACGGTCGTTCAGTTGTTCGTCGCTGTATTGCGGGTTGTATTTCTTGATCGCATCAACGATGGTCAGGCGGTGGAACGGTTTGCCCAGATCCAGCGGTTTGCCCTGATAGGTGAGGGCGGTGGTGCCCAGCACCTCATGCGCCACAAAGCGGAACAGGCGTTCGGTGTAGTCCATCAGGTATTTGTAATCCCGATAGGCTTCGTAGAACTCCATCATGGTGAACTCGGGGTTGTGGCGGGTGCTCATCCCCTCGTTGCGGAAGTTGCGGTTGATTTCGAATACCGCTTCCAGACCGCCCACCACCAGCCGCTTCAGATACAGCTCTGGCGCAATACGCAGGTACAAAGGCATGTCCAGCGCATTGTGGTGAGTGACAAACGGCTTGGCCGACGCGCCGCCGGGAATCGGGTGCATCATTGGTGTTTCTACTTCCAGGTAACCGTGGTTGACCATGAACTCGCGGATCTTCTGCACGATTATCGAGCGGATGATGAAGGTCTGCTTGCTTGGCTCGTTGGTGATCAGGTCCAGGTAACGCTGGCGGTATTTCTGCTCCTGGTCGGTCAGGCCGTGGAATTTTTCCGGTAGCGGGCGCAGCGATTTGGTCAGCAGGCGCAGCTCGCTGCAGCGCACCGACAACTCACCCTTGTTGGTTTTGAACAGTACGCCCTTGGCGGCAATGATGTCACCCAGATCCCAGTGCTTGAACGCTTCGTGGGTGTCGGCGCCGACGCCTTCGTCGTTGATGTAGAACTGCACGCGGCCGCTGCTGTCTTGCACGGTGGCAAAGCTGGCCTTACCCATCACGCGTTTTAGCACCATGCGGCCGGCAATGGCCACTTCCACCTGTTCGGCTTCCAGTGCATCTTTATCCTTGTCTGCGTGTGCGGCGGTCACGTTGCCGGCAAAATCCTTGCGCTGGAAATCGTTGGGGAAGGCCACACGCTGCGTAGCGCGGATTTCCGCCAGTTTGGCGCGGCGCTCGGCGATGATTTGGTTTTCGTCTTGTTGTGGTGCTGCTGCCGGGTTTTGTTCGCTCATGAAATAAACCTTAATATTTTTTTGGCCGGCGGCTCGTCGCCGCCTCCAGATGTTGTCGCTTTACACGCCCTGTTTCAGGCTGGCTTCAATGAATCCGTCGAGATCACCGTCCATCACGCCTTTGATATTGCCCACTTCGTAGCCTGTCCGCAGATCCTTGATGCGCGATTGGTCGAATACGTAGGAGCGGATCTGATGGCCCCAGCCAATTTCCGACTTGGTGTCTTCCAGTGCTTGTTTGGCTTCGTTGCGCTTGCGCAGTTCCAGTTCGTAGAGCTTGGCGCGCAGCATGCTCATCGCCTCGTCGCGGTTGCGGTGCTGCGAACGATCATTCTGACATTGCACCACCACGCCGGTCGGCAAGTGGGTAATCCGCACCGCAGAATCGGTTTTGTTGATGTGCTGACCACCGGCACCGGATGCGCGATAGGTATCGGTACGCAGATCGGCCGGATTGATGTCGATTTCGAAGCTGTCATCGATTTCCGGGTAGATAAAGACGCTGGAGAACGAAGTATGGCGACGCGCGTTGGAATCGAACGGTGACACCCGCACCAGACGATGTACACCAGTTTCGGTGCGCAGCAGGCCATAGGCGTATTCGCCCGAGATTTTGATGGTGGCGCTGGTGATGCCGGCGACGTCGCCTTCGGATTCTTCCAGTACTTCGACTTTGAAGTTCTTGCGTTCACTGTAGCGCAGATACATGCGTTCCAGCATGCCGGCCCAGTCTTGTGCCTCAGTGCCACCGGCACCAGCCTTGATGTCGATGAAGCAGTTGTTCGGATCCATCGGATCGTTGAACATGCGGCGGAATTCCATTTCCGCCACGCGTTTCTCCAGAGCGGCGGCATCGGCTTCGACAGCAACGACGGTATCCCAATCTTCTTCCGCCTTGCCCATTTCAAACAGCTCCAGTCCGTCGGCCACGGCTGCGGCGATTTCGTCGATGTTCAACACCACGCCTTCCAGCAGCTTGCGCTCCTTGCCTAGCTCCTGAGCTTTTTTCGGATTGTTCCAGACATCCGGGTCTTCAGTCAGGCGTACAACTTCTTCGAGACGATCCTTCTTCTGATCGTAGTCAAAGATACCTCCGAAGTTCGTCGTTACGGGCGCCCAAGTCTTTCAGACTATTTTCGATCTGGTTGACGCGTTCTGCTTCCATTCCGGCCGATTCCTGCAATAAAACCGCGAATTATAACCCAGACACTGGAATTTGCGCGTACACGCATGCTGCGATGCAATACTGACTTGAGCCAATCTTGAAGGCAATGCTACAATTGCGAGTTAGTTTCAGTGACGGATTTCCCGTCTCTGGCTGATCCGGGGCGTCAATGGTGGCGTTTCGGCTAAATCCTCACATTCGCTGTATTAAGGGTGCACGCAGTTTATATTGCGCGATCTGGGCCAATCTTGTTTGATTGGCTGCACACGGCGAATGGCGGTTTAACCCTTAAATTTTGGAGTTTCAGATGTCTGTTAGCATGCGTTCTATGCTCGAGGCCGGCGTTCACTTTGGCCATCAAACCCGTTTCTGGAATCCGAAAATGGCTCAGTACATTTTCGGCCATCGCAACAAGATCCACATTATCAACCTGGAAAAAACCCTGCCGCTGTATGAAGACGCAATGAGCTTCATTCGCAAGCTGTCGGCCAACAAGGGTGCTGTCCTGTTTGTGGGTACCAAGCGCCAGGCTCGTGAGATCGTTAAGGAAGAAGCGCTGCGCGCAGGTGCGCCGTTTGTTGATCAGCGCTGGTTGGGCGGTATGCTGACTAACTTCAAGACCGTTAAACAGTCGATCAAGCGACTGAACGATCTGCAGGCTCAACTGGCTGATCCGGCCAGCGCCGAGAAGTTCACCAAGAAAGAAATGCTCGACCTGACCCGCGAAGTTGAAAAACTGGAAAACAGCCTGGGTGGCATCAAGGACATGGGCGGCCTGCCAGACGCACTGTTCGTGATTGACACCGGTTACCAGAAAGGTGCCATCACCGAAGCCAAGAAACTGGGTATCCCGGTTATCGGCGTGGTAGATACCAACAACAGCCCGGAAGGCATTGATTACATCATTCCAGGTAATGATGACTCCAGCCGCGCAATCCGTCTGTATGCACGTGGTGTTGCTGATGCCATTCTGGAAGGTAAAAACAACATTGCCAAAGAAGTGGCGAGCGGCGACGACTTCGTCGAAGTCAAAGCGGGCGAATAACCCGATCGGCAGCAAAAAAGGGGCGCCAGCCCCTTTTTTGTCAGGCCCCACAATTTCTGCCAACGTCGTCAGTGACGTTGAGTGTCAAAATCGATCTTGAAATATTCGGAGTCAAAGATGGCTGAAATTTCCGCAAAAATGGTTGCACAGCTGCGCGAAGCAACTGGCCTGGGCATGATGGAATGCAAAAAGGCGCTGGTTGAAACTGAAGGCGATATCCAGAAAGCTGAAGAGCTGCTGCGCATCAAATCCGGTGCCAAGGCTTCCAAAGTTGCCGGTCGTACTGCTGCAGAAGGTACCGGTGCCCAGTTCATTACCGCTGATGGCAAAATCGGCGCGCTGGTTGAAGTGAACTGTGAAACTGACTTTGTTGCCAAGGATGATGGCTTTCTGAGTTTTGTTAAAGCTGCTGCACAGCTGGTTGCTGAAGCCAATCCGGCTGACGTTGATGCACTTGGCGCTGTTAAGACTGCTGATGGCAGTACGCTGGAAGAGGTGCGTAAGGCACTGATCGCCAAAGTAGGCGAAAACATCGGCGTGCGTCGTTTCGTTCGCTACGAAACCGCTGGCAAGCTGGCAACCTACCTGCATGGCGCAAAAATCGGTGTGCTGGTTGACCTGGCTGGTGGTGACGACACAATCGGCAAAGACGTGGCCATGCACATTGCAGCCAGCAAGCCGGTTTGTGTATCGAAAGAAGAAGTTTCGCAGGATCTGCTGGCCAAAGAGCGCGAAATCTACACCGCTCAGGCTGCAGAATCGGGCAAGCCGGCCAATATCGTTGAAAAAATGGTTGAAGGACGCATCCAGAAATATCTGGCTGAAATCACCCTGCTGGGTCAGCAGTTCGTCAAAAATCCAGATGTAACCGTGGAAAAAATGCTGGCTGATGCCGGTGCCAAGGTTGCTCGCTTCCAGATGTTCGTGGTTGGCGAAGGTATTGAGAAGAAAGTTGTCGACTTCGCTGCTGAAGTAGCTGCTGCTGCCAAGGTGTAAGTATGGAAAAAACCCCCGTCTTCAAACGCATTCTGGTTAAGTTGTCCGGCGAAGCCCTGATGGGTGAGGACAGCTATGGTATCAACCGTGCCACAATCTCACGTATCGTGAGCGAGATCAAAGAGGTTGTCGACCTTGGAGTTCAGGTTGCCGTGGTGATCGGCGGGGGTAATATTTTCCGTGGCGTGGCCCCGGCTGCGGCCGGCATGGATCGCGCCACTGCCGATTACATGGGCATGCTGGCGACAGTGATGAACTCGCTGGCGTTGCAGGATGCCTTCCGCCATATTGGCGTGTCCAGTCGCGTGCAATCGGCGTTGACGATCGAACAGGTCGCCGAGCCGTATATTCGCGGCAAAGCCATCCGTCACCTGGAAGAAGGCAAGGTGGTGATTTTTGCCGCCGGCACCGGTAATCCGTTCTTTACCACTGATACCGCAGCAGCACTGCGTGGTATGGAAATGAACGTCGATATCGTGCTCAAGGCTACCAAGGTGGATGGTGTTTATACCGATGATCCGAAGAAAAACCCGGATGCGGTGCGTTATCAAAAGCTGACCTTCGACGAAGCCATCAACAAGAATCTGAAAGTGATGGATGCCACTGCGTTTACCTTGTGTCGTGACCAGAACCTGCAGATCAACGTGTTCAGTATTTTCAAGGCAGGTGGTTTGAAGCGTGTGGTGACTGGCGAAGATGAAGGCACCGTGGTACACGGCTGAGCAACGAACAATAAGGAGAATACAAGATGATTGCTGACATCAAGAAAACTGCCGAAGCCAAAATGCAGCGTTCACTTGAGGCGCTGAAAAATGACCTGATGAAAGTGCGTACCGGTCGTGCCCACACGGGCCTGCTGGATCACGTGACGGTTGATTATTATGGTGCGCCGACACCGATCAATCAGGTTGCCAGCCTGTCGCTGATCGATGCGCGCACCATCGGTGTGATGCCGTTCGAAAAGAAAATGGGTGGGCCGATCGAGAAGGCGATTCGTGATTCCGATCTGGGTCTTAATCCCGCTTCGGTTGGCGATATGATTCGTGTGCCGATGCCTGCTTTGACTGAAGAACGCCGCAAGGATTTGACCAAGGTGGTTCGCGGAGAGGCTGAAGGCGCCCGCGTGGCCGTTCGCAATATCCGTCGTGATGCCAACGATCAGCTGAAGAAGGCGCTGAAAGACAAAGCTATTTCAGAGGATGATGAGCGTCGGGCGCAGGAGGATGTACAGAAGCTGACCGACAAGTACATTGCCGAAGTCGACAAGGCACTGGCGACCAAAGAAGCCGAATTGATGGCTGTTTGAGGATCCTCTCCGTGAGCGGATTCTCCAGCTCGACTACGAGCATTCCTGATGCTGCAAAATCTCCGCGGCACATTGCCATCATCATGGATGGCAATGGCCGTTGGGCCAAAAAACGTTTCATGCCACGGGTTGCTGGTCATAAGCGCGGCGTTGATGCTGTGCGTGAAATGGTGTCAACCTGTATCGATCTTGGGGTTGAATATCTGACGCTGTTCGCGTTTTCCAGCGAAAACTGGCGTCGCCCGGCCGACGAAGTTTCATTTCTGATGCAGCTGTTCCTGAAAGCGATGGAACGAGAGGTGGTGAAGCTGCACGAAAACAATATTCGTCTGAAAATTGTTGGTCGGCGCGACCGTTTTGAACCACAGATTGTCGAGTTGATCGAGCAATCTGAACGTAAAACTGCCGCTAACAAAGGCTTGACCTTGACCATTGCCGCTGACTACGGTGGCCGTTGGGATATTCTGCAGGCCGGCAACACGTTGCTGGCGCAAAACCCATTGCTTGGCGAAATTACCGAAGACATGCTGGCAGCCCATCTGGCGATGTCTTACGCACCTGAACCCGATTTGTTTATCCGCACCGGCGGCGAGCAGCGCATCAGCAATTTCCTGTTGTGGCAACTGGCTTACACGGAACTGTATTTCACCGAAACCCTCTGGCCAGATTTCGACGCGGCGATGCTGAAGCGTGCCATCGATTCGTTTCACCAGCGTGAACGCCGTTTTGGCCGTACCAGCGAGCAGCTGACTGATGCTTAAAACCCGTGTAATTACGGCATTATTGTTGTTGCCGCTGGTTCTGTTCGCATTATTCCGCCTGCCGGAACAAGGTTGGTCGGCATTTGTGATGCTGATTTGTGTTATCGGCAGCTGGGAATGGTCGCGTTTTATTGGTTATGCCGGCTTTAAAAGCATCGCCTATGTCGCGGTGACTGCAGCCATAGGGATTCCTTTGGTTCTTTTTGGCCTGCCGACCAATGCCGAGTTGTCACTGGCATTGCTGTCACTGGCATTCTGGCTGCTGGCTGCGCCGATGTGGCTGCACGCCAAATGGAAGTTGGCAGAGATGCGCAGCGCGCCCTTGCTGGGATGGCTGATCTTGTTTGCCAGCTGGTACGCGATGGTTGCCTGGCACGCCAAACCCAATGGCGCATGGCTGTTGCTGGCATTGATGGCAGTGTGCTGGGTTGCTGACACGGCAGCCTATTTTGCCGGCCGCAAGTTCGGCAAACGCAAGCTGGCGCCTTCGATCAGCCCGGGAAAAAGCTGGGAGGGTGTGATGGGGGCCTACGTTGGCATTACCTGTTACGCATTGCTGATCATTCAGAGCCCGCTTGCCGCAACATTTGGTGGCTGGGCGTTGCTGCCCGCTGTGTGGATTCTGACTGCGCTGAGTATCGTCGGTGATTTACTTGAATCGCTTTTCAAGCGCCAAGCGGGCTTGAAGGACAGCAGTAATCTGCTGCCCGGACATGGCGGTATTCTCGACCGGATTGACAGCCAATTGGCAATTCTGCCCGTCAGCGTGGCTATACTGACGCTTTCCCGTTATTTCTGAATCGTTGCATGACTGATACCCGTAAACGTATTACCGTTTTGGGCGCTACTGGCTCGATCGGTCTCAGTACGCTGGATGTGATTGCGCGCCATCAGCAGCGTTATGAGGTGTTCGCGCTGACTGGGCATACCCAGCTGGAACGCCTGCTGCAGCAATGTCTGCAGTTCAATCCTCGTTTTGTCGTGGTGCTGCAGCCGGACGCCGGTGCGACGCTAGCCGCCAAGCTAAGGGCAGAGAATTGCCGTACCGAGGTGCTGGTCGGTATTGATGCGATGGTGCAGGTGGCCTCTGCCAGCGAAGTCGATATAGTGATGGCGGCAATCGTCGGTGCCGCCGGTCTACGGCCAACGCTGGCTGCGGCACGTGCCGGCAAGACTGTATTGCTGGCCAACAAGGAAACCCTGGTTGTTGCGGGGCAGTTATTCATGCAGGCCGTGCAGCAATCCGGTGCTCGTTTGTTGCCGATTGACAGTGAGCACAATGCCATTTTCCAGGCTTTGCCAGCGCACTGTGACGGAGAGCTGGCGGCGAAGGGCGTGGCCAAGATCATTCTTACCGCCTCAGGTGGGCCATTCCGTTTGCTACCTTTGGATAAGTTGCGCGGCGTAACCCCGGATCAGGCGTGCGCCCATCCCAACTGGTCAATGGGGCGCAAGATTTCCGTTGATTCGGCGAGCATGATGAACAAGGGGCTGGAGGTCATCGAGGCGCATTGGTTGTTTAATGCTGCAGCGGACCAGATCGACGTGCTGATTCATCCGCAGAGCGTGATTCAGTCCATGGTTTCGTATGTGGATGGCTCTGTCATCGCCCAGTTGGGTAATCCCGATATGCGTACACCGATTGCCTATGCGCTGGCTTATCCGGAGCGTATCGATGCCGGTGTGCCTCCACTGGATCTGGCCGCCATTGCCACCTTGCAATTCGAGAAACCGGACATGCAGCGTTTCCGTTGCTTGCAGCTGGCTTTTGATTGTTTGCGTGCCGGTGATGACCGTTCAGCGGTATTGAATGCGGCAAACGAAGTGGCTGTGGCTGCGTTTCTACAGCAGCAGATTCGTTTCGACCAGATTTCCGATCTGGTGGATGCAACATTGCAGCGTTTGGCATCCCAGTCATTGCAATCATTGGAGCAGGTGCTGGCGATCGATGCACAAGCCCGCAGTGTTGCCACCAACGAAATTGGGCGTCTGGCTTGAGCGTTCGTCCGAACTCCCTTATCCTGCCCTATTTACACGCCTGACCGCCACGCATGCAATTATTGCAGACAGTGCTTTCCTTTCTTGTCGTTCTCGGCATTCTGGTTACATTCCACGAGTTTGGCCATTATTGGATGGCTCGACGTTTCAACGTCAAGGTGCTTCGTTTCTCGATTGGCTTTGGCAAACCGCTATGGCAGAGTCGGCGTGGCGCAGATGCTACCGAATGGGTGATTGCCGCCATACCGATGGGCGGCTATGTAAAAATGCTTGATGAGCGCGAAGCTCCGGTCGTTGATCATGAACTGGATAGGGCCTTCAACAGGCAGCTGGTCTGGAAGCGCATGCTGATTGTGCTGGCCGGGCCGCTTGCCAACCTGTTGTTGGCGGTGATCCTGTTCTGGAGTTTGTTCATGACAGGGGTCGAAGATGTGCGTGCAGTGCTCGGTGATATTCCCCAGCGCACGCCTGCGGCCCAGGCGGGACTGCATGCCGGCGATGAGGTTTTGCGAGTGAATGGTGCTGAAGTGGCGAGTTGGCAGGGAATGCGCCTGGCGGTGTTGCAGCATGCATTTGACGCCGATTCGCTGACGCTCGAGGTCCGCTCCCGTAATCATGCCGTTCAGCAACGTATTGTCGATTTAAGCCAGTTGGACAAACAGATGCTGGATGCAGATCTGCTCATGCATTTGGGTTTATCTCCGATTCGCCACCGCCCCGTCATCGCCTTTATTGATTCGGCAGGTGCAGCCGCCAAGGCGGGCTTGCGCAAGGGTGACCGGCTTGTCAGTTTAGACGGCGCTGTGCTGCAGTCTTGGGCGGATCTGGTGCAGCAGGTGCGTGAGCGCCCGAATTTGCCTATTCAACTTGGTGTGCAGCGTGGTTCCGAAAGGTTGGCGGTGCAGGTTACACCTGTGGCAATACAGGAGCAGGGCAAATTCATCGGCAAGCTCGGTGTGGCGCCAGAGGTTGATCGCGAGGCAATGAAGGCGTTGATGACGACTGTGCGTTATCCATTGCCAGAGGCTTTGTCTCAGGCGGTTGCTAAAACTTGGGATAATTCACTGATGAGTCTGCGCATGTTCTGGAAAATGCTGACTGGTGATTTGTCGATGAAAAACCTGTCCGGCCCTGTCACGATTGCCGATTATGCAGGGCAGGCCGCTCGCCTCGGCCTAGGGCCGTTTATCGAGTTTCTTGCCTGGGTCAGCATCAGCCTTGGCGTTCTTAACCTGTTGCCGATTCCCTTATTGGACGGTGGCCATTTGTTGTATTATACGGCCGAAATCATCAAGGGCAGCCCTGTCTCCGAGCGCACCATGCAGATTGGCCAGCACGCAGGGATGGTGCTGTTGCTCGGTTTGATGCTGTTCGCATTTTATAATGATCTGAATCGCCTGTTCGTAGGCTGAACGCTCGCCAAGATGAAAATTAAAAACCTAGTGCTGGCGTTAACGTCCAGTTTCTGTGCTTCCGCATACGCGATCGAGCCATTTACCATCAAGAATATTCAGGTCGAAGGAGCGCAGCGTACTGAGGCCGGTACGGTGTTCAACTATCTGCCGGTTCGTGTTGGTGATCGCTTCGATGACGACAAGGCGACCGCGTCAGTCAAGGCGCTGTTTGCCACCGGTTTCTTCCGCGACGTGCAACTGGAGACGGATGGCGATACCTTGATCGTGATCGTTGATGAACGTCCAACGATCTACCAGATCAATATCAATGGAGCCAAGGATTTCGACAAGGATCAGCTGCGCAAGGCCTTGAAGGACAACGGTTTGGCCGAGTCACGGATTTTTGATCGCGCGGTGCTGGATCAGGCGGAACAGGAACTGAAAAAGCAGTATTTTGCGCGCGGTAAGTATTCGGTCGAAATCAAGAGTACGGTAACGCCACTGGAGCGTAATCGGGTTGCCGTCAACTTTGACGTCTCTGAGGGAGATGTGGCGACCATTCACCAGATTAATCTTGTCGGTAACGAAACATTCTCCGAATCGGAACTGCTGGATACCTTTGCACTGGCCACGACCGGCTGGATGTCCTGGTTTACCAAAAATGACCAGTATTCGAAGCAGAAGCTGTCTGCCGATCTGGAAACCTTGCGCTCCTATTATCTGAACCGTGGTTACCTGGAATTCAATATTGAATCGACTCAGGTGAACATCAGTACCGACAAGAAAAAGATTTTCATCACCGTCAACGTCAATGAGGGCAAGCGTTATACCGTTTCCGATGTCAAAGTTGGTGGAGAATTGCTGATTCCGGAAGAGGAAATCCGCAAGCTGATCAGAATTGAGAACGGCGATGTGTTTTCGCGTGAGCTGATCAATGAAAGTTCTTCTGCCATTAGTGACAGGCTTGGGAATGATGGTTATGCCTTCGCCAATGTAAATGCTGTTCCCGAGGTTAACAAGGACAAGCAGACTGTTGCCTTTACCTTCTTTGTTGATCCGGGGCGTCGGGTTTACGTGCGTCGCATCAATGTTGCCGGCAATACCCGCACACGAGACGAAGTAGTGCGCCGCGAAATTCGCCAGATGGAAGGTGGCTGGTATACCAATACTAAGATTCGCCGCTCGAAGGAGCGTCTGGATTTGCTTGGCTATTTTTCGGACGTCAATATCGAGACACCCCAGGTGCCTGATGCACCGGATCAGGTGGACATGAATGTCAGCGTGGTTGAAAAGCCAACGGGTAACATCCAAGCCGGCGTGGGTTATTCACAAGGGTCAGGCATAACGTTTCAGGGGTCTATATCGCAGGCAAACATTTTTGGTAGCGGCAAGGCCTTATCGCTGGGGTTGAATACAAGCAGCACTGCCAAAACTGCATCGATTTCTTACACCAATCCGTATTTCACTCCGGACGGCGTGAGCCGTGGTTTTGATCTTTATTATCGTAAAACTGATCCTGACCAGTTGCAGCTTGGCCAATACAATACATCTGCCAAAGGCTTGGCGATGCGCTTTGGCGTGCCATTGACCGAATATGATTTTGTGTCTACCAGCGTCGGTTATGAGCGAAGTGAAATCACTCTCTTGACCGGAGCCGGCAGCCGCTACATCGATTTTGTCAATACCTATGGCAGCCAGTATGACAGCATCCCCGGCTCGATCAGCTGGGTTCGCGACGGGCGTGACAGTGGCTATTATCCCACTCGGGGAGCGCTGCGTAGAGTCAGTCTGGAAGCCGGCTTGCCTGGCGGTGATCTGAATTATTACAAGTTCAATCTGCAGCAGCAGTGGTTCTACCCGCTTAGCAAGACATTTACCCTGCTGGTGAATGCCGAGCTGGGTTACGGCGGCGGCTATAACGGCAAGGAAATGCCGTTCATGCTCAACTATTATGCAGGTGGTATTGGATCAGTGCGTGGCTATGAATATGCTTCTCTCGGGCCAAAAGACCTGATTACGGGCGATCCATTGGGCGGTGATCGCCGTCTCGTAGCCAATACCGAACTGCTGTTTCCAATGCCGGGGCTGAAGGGTGACAAGTCGGTACGCTTGTCTTTGTTTGCCGATGCAGGCACCGTATGGGGGCCTGAGCAGTATTACGATGGCACGACGTTGCTATATCGAAACCAGAAAATGGATTTATCTGATCTACGATATTCCGCCGGTTTCTCGCTGGGCTGGACATCGCCTGTCGGGCCGCTGAAATTCAGTATTGCGCAGCCGATCCGCCCGCAGGACGGCGACAAGATCGAGAAATTCCAGTTCACCATGGGCACCATGTTTTAAAGAGGAGATTAGGGTGAAAAAAATTGCTGTCGTCGCCGGTTTGCTGATGTTGGGTAGCAGTCAGATGGCCCTGGCGGAATTGAAAGTTGGTTTTGTCAATACCGAACGGGTGTTTCGTGAGGCGGCCCCTGCACAACGTGCGCTGAAGGCGCTTGAGAAAGAATTTGCGCCACGGGCGCAAGAGTTGCAGGCATTGGCAAAACAGATTCGTGAAACGCAGGCTGATCTGGACAAGAACAGCATGACCATGAAAGAAACTGATCGTCGCGCCAAAGAGCGTGACATCGAAGCCATGAACCGTGATTTCCAGCGCCGGAACCGTGAGTTTCGCGAAGATCAGAACATGCGCTCAGGCCAGGAGATGGCCTCGATCCAGGAACGCGCCAACAAGGTCATCCAGCAGATTGCCGATGCTGAAAAATACGATCTGATTCTGCAGGAAGCCGTGTTTGTCAGCCCACGTATCGATATTACCGATAAAGTGCTGAAATCGTTGTCGGACAAATAAACTCAGGGTTTCCTTTCATGACCTCAAGTTACCGTCTGTCACAGTTGGTCAGCCTGTTTGGCGGCGAACTGCTGGGCGATGATGTGGCGGTGACACAAGTTGCGCCGCTCGATTCAGCTGGTGATGGCCAGATCAGCTTTCTGTCCAATCCTAAATATCGCAAACAACTGGCGGACTGCTCTGCTGCTGCCGTGATTCTGGCTGCCGATGTTGCATCAGAAACCACCTTGCCGCGAATCGTTGCAGCCGATCCTTATCTGTATTTTGCCAAAGTGTCCGGCCTGCTGAATCCAGTGCGTCTTTACGAGGCAGGTATTCATGCCTCTGCGGTAGTCTCTGCGCAGGCACAAGTTGCACCCAGTGCAGTGGTGATGGCGAATGTCACGATCGGGGCGGGCGCCATGATTGGCGAGCAGTGTGTGCTGCACCCCGGCTGTGTGATTGGCGAGGGCGTATCGCTCGGTGCCGGTAGTTGCATTTATCCCAATGTCACTATCTATCACGGCTGCATCATCGGTCAGCGTTGCACCATTCACTCCGGCGCGGTGATCGGTGCAGATGGTTTTGGCTTGGCCTGGAACAAGGATGGCTGGCTCAAGATCCCGCAAATTGGTCGAGTCGTGCTCGGCAACGATGTGGATGTAGGCGCCAATACCACGGTTGATCGTGGTGCATTGGGCGATACCGTTATCGAGGATGGCGTAAAGCTTGATAACCAGATTCAGATTGCCCACAACTGCCGTATCGGCAAACACACGGCAATTGCCGGTTGCGTGGGTATCGCCGGCAGTACCAGTATCGGCGCCTATTGCACGGTTGGAGGTGCCGCCATGTTTGTCGGGCATATCGAAGTCGCCGATAAAGTACATATTGCCGGTGGTGCGCTGGTCAGTAAGTCGATTACCAAGCCCGGCGCTTATGCCGGTAACTATCCTCTGGCAACGCGTGATGAGTGGCTGCAGAATGCCGCACACATTCGCAATCTGGACAAATTGGCCAAGCGAGTGCGTCAGCTGGAGAAAAAACTGGCCGACCTTGAAGGGGGCAATACATGACCAGCATGGATATACGTCAGATTCAGGATGCATTGCCGCATCGTTATCCTTTTTTGCTGGTAGATCGAGTGACGGAATGCGAGGTCGGCAAGTGTCTGCATGCCTACAAAAATGTCAGCATTAATGAAGAGTTTTTTAATGGCCATTTTCCTGGGCATCCCGTGATGCCGGGGGTGCTGATTATTGAGGCCTTGGCGCAGGCAGCGGGCTTGCTGGCCTATCAAACCCGCGGCAAGCCGGACTCCAATCTCATCTGCTATTTTGCCGGTATCGATAATGCACGTTTCAAATATCCGGTAACAGCGGGCGATCGTCTGGATCTGTATGTGGAACTGCTGCGTCATGCACGCGGGGTGTGGAAATTCTCTGCCAAGGCCAAAGTGGGTAGCCATCTGGCGGCCGAGGCAGAAATTATGGTTGCGGAACGGGAAAGCAAATGACTGTGTTGATTCATCCTACAGCGGTGATCCATCCAGGCGCCAGACTGGCAGCGGATGTCAAGGTGGGCGCCTACAGTATCATTGGCGAACATGTTTCGATCGATGCTGGTTGCGAAATTGGCCCGCATGTGGTGATTGAAGGTGTCACTACAATAGGGCGTGACAACAGGATCTTTCAGTTTGCTTCGGTTGGTTCCGCACCGCAGGATAAAAAATATGCAGGTGAACCCACCCGCCTGGAAATCGGTGATCGCAATACCATTCGCGAATGCTGCACCATCAATACCGGCACTGTGCAGGATGGTGGCCTGACCAGGCTCGGCAACGATAACTGGATCATGGCCTATGTGCATATCGCTCACGATTGCATGATCGGCAACAATACCATTCTCGCCAATAACGCAACCCTGGCTGGTCACGTACACTTGGGCGACTGGGTGTTTCTGGGAGGATTTACCACCATCCACCAGTTCTGCAAGGTTGGTGCACATGCCATGACGGCATTTACCGCTGCCGTATCCCAGGACGTTCCTCCCTATGTGACTGCTGCGGGTAACCGTGCCAAGCCTGCGGGCCTCAACAGCGAAGGCTTGCGTCGTCGCGGATTTAGCCCGGAAGCCATCATGGCCATCAAGCGCGCATACAAAACCTTGTATCGTCAGGGCCTGACGCTGGATGAGGCGCGGGCACAACTGCAGGAACAAGGTCAGCATTATCCGGAAGTGCAGTTATTTGTAGATTTTATTGCCGCAGCCGAGCGCGGCATTATCCGATAAGAGTCATTTTCGACGTGGCAAAGCTCTTTTCGGCCAATGCGCCGATCAAAATCGCCATGGTTGCCGGTGAGGCGTCTGGCGACATGTTGGGCAGCATGATGATTCAGGCGCTGCAACGACGTTTCCCCAATGCCGAATTTGTTGGTATCGCCGGCCCCAAGATGCAGTCTGCAGGTTGTCGTACGCTGTTTCCTATGGAAACGCTGGCTGTGAATGGCTATGCAGAAGTGTTGCGTAACCTGCGACCGATTCTGAGCATTCGCAAACAATTGAAACTGGCTTTGTTGCAAGACCCGCCAGATGTGTTTATCGGTGTGGATGCGCCGGATTTCAATTTTGGCCTGGAAAAATCGCTGAAATCAGCCGGCATCACCACGGTACATTACGTGAGCCCATCCATCTGGGCCTGGCGTGGCGAACGTATCAAAAAAATCGCCCAATGCGTGTCTCACATGTTGACGCTGTTTCCAATGGAGGCACCGCTTTATCAAAAGCAGGGGATTCCGGTCAGCTATGTTGGGCATCCATTGGCAGATGTGTTTCCATTGCAGCCCGACCGCGAATTGATGCGCGAACAGATGCGTATTGCGGCGCATTTCAAGGTTTTTGCATTGCTGCCAGGCAGCCGCCAAAACGAGGTTCGCAACCTCGCTGCGACTTATGTCGAAACTGCCCGGCTGTTGTATGAGCAGTTTCCGCAGTCCTTGTTTCTTGTTCCATTGATCAGCCGTCAGACACGTGATTTGTTCGAGCAGGAAATCTATCGCTGCAAGGCGCAGGATTTGCCGATCCGCATCATGTTTGGCCATGCGCACGATGCCATCATTGCTGCCGATGCAGTGCTTGTTGCCTCCGGCACTGCAACATTGGAAACTGCGCTGCTGAAGCGGCCAATGGTGATTACCTACAAGGTTTCCAGAATTACGTATCGGCTAATGTGGCACCGCAAGTATCTGCCCTATATCGGCCTGCCCAATGTACTTGCAGGAGAGTTCATTGTTCCCGAAATACTGCAGGACGATGCCACTCCGGCCAATCTGGCGCAGGCATTGGGCAATCTGGTGGCTAATCCCAAAGTATGCGAAAAGCTTGTCGAGCGCTTTGAAAAGATGCATTTGGCGTTGAGGCAGAACACCGCACAACGTGCCGCAGATGCGATCGCCCCCTATCTTGAACGGGCGTTGGCGAGATGAGTTCGGCATCGTTGTGCGGTGTCGATGAAGCCGGGCGTGGTCCGTTGGTCGGTGCTGTTTATGCCGCAGCCGTGGTGCTGGGGCCTGACCACGGAATTGTTGGCCTTGCCGATTCGAAAAAGCTTAGCGAGGCGCGTCGTGAGCAACTTGCTGCCCTGATTCGTAAACAGGCCTTGGCGTGGAGTATTGCATCTGCCAGTGCAGCGGAGATTGATCAACTCAATATCCTGAATGCCACCATGCTTGCCATGCGCCGGGCGGTAGAGGGCTTGGCAATCTTGCCTGATGAAGTCCTGGTGGATGGCAATCGTGTGCCCGCACTAAACGTGCCAGCACGCGCCATCGTCAAGGGGGATGCGACGGTAGCAGAGATTTCTGCTGCGTCAATTCTTGCCAAAACGGCGCGAGACGAATCGATGCGGCAATTGCATCAACTACACCCGCGATATGGTTTTGATCGCCATAAAGGGTATCCCACCGAGGCCCATCTGCAGGCGCTGGAGCAATGGGGGGTGTTGTCCGAGCACAGGCGCAGTTTCGGCCCAGTGAAACAAGCGTTGCAGCTGGGCCAGCGTTCACTGTTCCAATAACGCAGAGATTTTCCGCCGCAGGGGTGGGCAAGGTCCTGCCTTATGCCGCATGCTATTGGCACATGAAGATCATGCTACTGATTTTTCTGCCCTTGTCCGGCGGGTGATCCAGTAGGCTCACGCAATGCGCTCATTCCTTTTGTCGCCGGAAATCAACCGGTAAGCCATTTTTCGCGTTGAACGATAGCCTTTAGCACAAAAAACGCTATAGTCAAAATTGGCAGGTCTAAACCGGTTTTTGCCTACATGGGCTGGGTTCTGTTGACATAGGTTTCACAGATCACATTGAGCCCGCAACGCGCTGTTTGCGTCATTCTTGGAGGTGTGACAATGTCAGTACCCGTGATCGTCATGATCCAGGATTCATCTTGGCAGATGCTGGTTATGGAGCATCTTGCCAGTGCAGGCATCGGCGCGGTTGCCGTAGCCGATTCGGCACAACTGGTGCGACATGTCAGCGAGGCGCAGGACAAGGTTGTCTGCATCATCGAACACGATGCACACGGCTTTGGCCGACGCATGTTTGCAGAGCTGCTGCGACAGGGCAAGGGTGCTGTCCCGGTCATATTCAATATCGATTCGGCCGTTGATGCGGAAGTATCGCAGCGTTTGCTGCTGAATGGCGCACTGGCGGTGTTGCCGAAAAATATCGCCCAGCTACCGTCGCTGGTGCGAATGGTGCTGCACGCAATTGATCTGCGTTACTGGCATTACGAGGAAACGCAACCCTGGTCTGCCATGGCGGTGTCAAAGCTGAATCGAATCCGCGATATCATCATGTATGAATGTTACCGGGCGCGGGCAAGTGGTGATGCGCGCAAGCTGCACACCCTGCAGGATATTGATGTGGCGCTGGAAGCGATTCTCGCCATGGATGTATTCAACCCGTGGCATGCGGTTGTTGCAGTGGATCGTTATGACGGCAACCTTACCGCATGGGGGCGGCTGGCCATGCTGCTGGCGAGTAGTCTGGGCTTGGCCCTGCCTGCAAAGCAGGACGTCTTGCCTTATATCCGTCGTTGTTTTCCCAGCAGGGAGTACGTTCGCCCTGATACCGTCAGCCTTGGCTGATTGCCCGCCTGCATTCTGCTAACCATTTTGATCCGGCAGGCATTGCTGCAGTTGCGGCAGCACATGTTCCATTTCCGCCTCCAGTTCTGCAATCAGAGGTTCCAGTTCCGCCAGCTTGTTGCTTCGTGCCAGTTGTTCGATACGCGTGATCAGGTTGTTGGCGCTATCTATCGGAAATACGCCCATAGAGCCTTTCAGTGTGTGCGCCACCATTTGTAGTTGCTCTGTCTGCTGTTGCGCCAGTGCCTGTTTGATTTGCTGCAGCTGAGGAGGGTAGCTTTGCAGCAGCATGGTTGCGAGTTCTGCAAGCAAATCCAGATCGCCGTCGAGCTGATCCTGCAAGACACCCAG